>JAUSOT010000201.1 GCA_030656075.1 Candidatus Cloacimonadales bacterium | reverse complement strand
TCGTCATTACCAGCGTTTCCGAAGTGCGCTCATATTCAAAAACTGTGAGTATCTTTTCCGTTCCGATGCATAATTTTTTTTCCACGCGGACCCTATATTGTCCGGGCAGGACGTGTTCATCGAGATATGGTGTCTGTCCTGCTATTTGCTCATCGATATAAACATTGGCTCCTTCTTCCGGTTCGGAATTGACCGCCAGAGAACCGAAAGTTGCCTTCAATTTTACATCGAATTGCTTATATTCTCCATCTTTTACTTTGAAATCCTGCTTGAAATCATAATATTGATCAGCTTTAATAACCAGATTATGCTTCCCACTGGAAAGAGTCGTTTTCTCGATGCGAGTGTTTCCCACCAGAAAATTATCGAGATAAATTTTCGCTTTTGCAGGAGCAATGTCCACGCTGTAGTAAGCAAATTTGGGTAGCAGCTCAATAGTATCAAAAGTTTTTGTCTCAGCTTCTTTCAAACTGAATTTCAGGGAAAATTCATGGTAATTTTTCATCTGAACTTTCACGGTATATTTTCCGGCATCAAGCTTGATAGTGGCCGGAGTGACAGCTTTCTGTTTGTTGTTAATTAAAATTGCAGCGCCTTCGGGATTGGAATTGATTTTGATATAACCCGGTTGAGGAATATGCTTAACAGTTTCAATAATTTTGATTTTTGTGAGTGAGATAGAAATGGTGGCATTTTCGACCGCATCGATTTCTTTTTCCAGCTTTTCATAACCTTCTTTGGAGAAACTGAAATGATGCATTCCTTTTTCCAGAGTGAAAAGTGTAATTTTTTCGGATTTTAACACCGGAGCTTCATTATCCAGAGCAATCGAAACACCACTTTCTGTAAGTTCAAAAGTTATGTCCACTTTCCTGATTGTTGCTTCCTTAAATTCGCTTAAAAGGTGCTTTGATCTTCTGACGACAGCTTTACCCTTGAAGATAAATAAAGCCCCAACTCCAATAACCGCAACAATTAAAACTATCAATAAAAATTTTTTCATATGCCCCTCGATATTGGTATATTTCTAATATTTCATTTTGGGAAACTACTAATGTTAAGAACAAAATATTGCGAAAATTGAACCTTTATTTGATTTATTTGAAACTGAAAAAGCAAAAAATCAAATTCCATATCCCTTCCTTTCCGTTAACTTATTCTGAATGCATTTGCATAATAATTTTGTCAATAATTTAATTATTTTGGAATGTATAATTAATATATTTCGAATGGATTAATTCAGATTAAATATTTTTTGAGTAATTTTACCGGTTTTACAAAAGTTGAAATCGAAAAAAGGCACCCGATAATCCGGATGCCTTAAAGAATCTATTCGTAATAAGATTAACTTTATTTCAAAAGAATCATTTTCTTGGTGCTTGAATAATTATTAGTTGTGACCATCCTGTACATATACACGCCACTGGAAACCGGATTAAAGTTGTTGTCCAGACCTTCCCAAGTTACAGAGTGCTGACCGGCAGAAACATTATCATTCAAAATTGTGCTGATCAGTTCTCCTTTGATGTTGAATATCTCAATTCTTACATTCCCCGGTTCGTTAACTGCAAAAGCGATTTGCGTTTGGGGATTGAACGGATTCGGATAGTTCCCGATCAGTTCTGCACTGGCTGAGATTAAATTATTTCCAGCACTCACCACTTCTACTTCCACTTCGTTGGAAGGGATCGATTCATGGGTGCCGTACATTGCTGTGATGTAGTAAGTATAAACACCGGATGGCAGATTGGGATCGATATAAAGATTGGCTGTAACTGAGTTGATCAATACGTCATTGCGATAAATGTTGAACTCGGTAAATCCGATCTGTCCTTCCGGATCCTGCCAGATTAAGATAACATTTGTACCTGTGAGTGTATAGTTCAGATTCTGAGGAGGAAGATAGAGATTCTGCAAAGAAACATCAACTGTTGTCGTCAGATCTTCCATAATTTCCACATCGTTCTGAGTATAAGTTTCATAACCATCGACTTGGCAGGTGAGAGTGTATGTACCAATATCGAGGATCATACTATAATAGCCTGTTGCATCTGTTGTGGTTTGGAAGGTTCCTAATGTTATTGTTGCGCCTTCGATGGGAAATCCTTCATCCACATCAGTTACATAACCATCAACGCTGCCAGTAATCACATTTAGATTGCCATCGAAAATAAGCATCCCGCCGCCGGTTGCTCCAGCCCAAGCTCCGGCCCAGCCGGTTTCTACATCCAGAAAAGCTGAAGCGTGGATTGCATAACCGGTGTTCAATGTGATCCAGGTGTATCCGCCATCTTCGCTGTAGGATGCACCTTCAAAACCAACAGTAGCTGAAGAACCTACAAAAGTATTGGTCGTTCCAGGTACATAAGAGAAATAACGGGCATACATATCTCCTGTAACGTTTACGTTAGTCCAGGTTACACCGCCATTAGTTGTCACATTGATAGCTGGTTCGATTCCCATATCCAGATATGATCTGTAGGCAATTCCATAATTTGCATCTACAAATGTTGCATTTACAACATTCGTGGCACCGAAAGGTGTGAGTGTGGCAGCCCAGGTATATCCTTTATCGGTTGAGTAAAAAATTCGACCCTGATTCGTTCCATACCAGATATTATCGCCCACAGCATCATAGTTTCCAGTGATTCCGTATTCGCCAGTTGTTGGAGCTGGAATATCGGCTTGAGGAACACGAGTCCAGTTGACTCCACCGTCGGTGGTTGTATAAATTTCATAGTAGCCACCCAGCGGATCGCCTTGAGCAAGACCATCAGTATCATTGAAGAAATGAATCACATTGGCAAATGATGAAGCTCCGTAGCCGGCATTCATATTAACCCAGCTTGTGCCTCCATCGGTCGTTTTGTAACACCCCTGAGTAGCTCCGGTATTGAAAATAGCCCAGCAAGTTGTCGCATCGATTGCAAACAGCATGGAAAGCCCGTCGCCAGCATTGAAGGTTCCAGCTGTCCAGGATTGGCCCCCATCTGTGGACTTGGTGAATTGATCAAGTATCATACCAGTGGCATCGGTGGCATGTGCCCACAAAGCAGTCTCGTCGTTCATTCCCACAGAAATCTGCCCCACACCTATACCGGAAGTGAAACCTGAAGCTGTTTCGATCCAGTTTACCGGACGCTCTCCATTAATCGCAACAGTTCCATTATGGGGACGAAACTGAGTAAGGTTCGCGGCAAAGACAACAGAAACTGATAATAAAATTACCAGAGCGCTGCTTAAGAATACAAATTTTTTCATCTTAACTCCTCCTTTTTTTCTGTATCGCTTTCACATTTTTTTTCTGATTTTATCATGTCAATTTATTTTATGTTTACACCGCGTTCAAAGCGCATTTACTTGATATTGTATTATGTAAAAAATAAAAAACTATCAAACAGAAAAGCCCCGATTACTCGGGGCTCGAATCTATTGCAAGCAATACGTTTGTGCTACTATTTACATTAGTGCCAAATGTCCCCTGAGACTGTTACAAATAAATTCGAAAGAAGAGAAAACAGAAAATGAGTTTTCCCTTCCTTCGATTTCTTCGTGCAATCCGTAGATTATTTTCACACTTATTCCTGTCAACTT
>JAUSOT010000013.1 GCA_030656075.1 Candidatus Cloacimonadales bacterium | reverse complement strand
ACTTTTTATTTTAATACTCACCATTATCCGCCTCATCCGACTTCGCTTCGCTCAGCCACCTTCTCCTATCGTGGAGAAGGACAAAAAGTTATAACTTTATTAGGCATTTCTCCCTCTCCCTTGGAGAGGGCCGGGGTGAGGCAAAAACATTCTATCATGCAGAATTCTTTTTTAGTAATTCAACCCATGTTTCGAGTCGTCGTCATGCTTCCTTACGACTCGGATGAGAAGGATTTTCTTCATTTTAAAATCACTCCCGCACTTTTCCGGCCATCCACAAAAACCTTCAGATTATTTTCAATCCGAACGTGTTTCACATATCGTGTTTCATTGACGATTTTCTGTTCCTGTAGCCAATTCCAGTCAAGATTTTTTGCATTTTCTTCGTTCACAGAGAAATAAAAAACATGATGAGCTGTCATATTATGGAAGAAATGTGCACCCTGGCTGAAATCAGCTCGCATACTTGGCAGCACGGTTTCCACGATTATTTTAGCATTGGAAATCTGGAACCATTTCACGGGAATTCCACACCAGGGGTCAGATGTTCCCCAACGGCCAAAACCGATCAGCAGATATTTTCGTTTATTTTGAACAAGCAAAGCATTCAATTCAGCAATATCAGCTGCGATCTGCTGAGTGTGAGAAACATCGAATGTTTCCGGTCGAATGAAGACAATATCGAAAATCTCGTTGGAAATCCCATTTCCCATCACGTTATTGGAAGTGAGCAGCAATTTATCTTCGATTTCTTCCTGCTGCGGTAAATCAACAACTGCGTTGGATACAGCGATAGGGCGGAGCTGCAAAAATCCAAATCTGGGAAGCTGTGCTTTATCCTGGCTGAGCGCAACAGCAAATTCGATTTCGACTTTACTGGCTGTTTCTGTTTCACAAACCTGCATAATTCTTTCAATTGCTTTATTGAGTGGCAGAGTTTCAGCTTTTAGGATGGGTGCGAAATTTAAAAGAGGAGCTCCATCTCCATACAATCCGGTGATTACTCGATCATTCTGAAAATTGTAGGTAGAACAAACCTGCTGCAAAGCATTCCGATCGACATCAAAAATGGATTTCTGTGCCAGATATTCTGTTTCTGCAATCGGATTATAATCATCGATTTTTGCCAGGTTCACAGCCCAGAAAGTTTTTTGGGTGTTATCGAGCATATCCTTGATATTGTTAAAAGGTTGGGGAGTCTTGGGATATTTCGGACAATAGCTCCAGCAGCTTTCTCCATTCACAATTGTTTTACCCAACCCAAAGGCCAGAGCAGCAAATCCGGTTTCCGGTTTAATGTTGTCGGCTGGATAGAAATTATAGGATTTTAGAACACCGGAAATTGTCGGAAAGTAGAGATCATCATGTTTTTCGCCCACAACTTCCTGGATGATGACGGCCATTTTTTCATCACGGATATCACGATTTATCGAGCGGAAATATTCTTTGGATTCAACGAAGAAAAGAGAAGCATAAACGTATTTGATCGCATTGATCAGCGCATTGAACCGTTCGGTTTTATCCGATTGATTATTAGCCACCATCTTGGTTTCATAAACTCCGGCGAATGGCTCATGCAGCGAATCTTCACAGATGCTGGATGACCTGATCGCCAGCGGCTGCTCGATATTTTCGACTAAATAGTAAAGGTCTCCGGCATACACACCACCCAAAGATGAGTTCACAAAACGAATGGCTATGTCATCGTCGGAAGCATTTGATAGAGCAAATTCATAAAGGGAATTGTTTTTCATGAATTCATCGAAAACACTGCTCAGCAAAACCGTCATGCCGGGAATGTTGATCTGCATTCCTTCCACATTTCCATCCGGAAAATGTTTCTGAATGATTTCCTGCATCAAAGCCAGTCCCGATGCTTTCCCACCCGGTAAACCGCTGCCAATGTAGGAAAAACTTTCGTTGAAAAAGCCTTCGTCTCTGTTGAAACTCGTTCCACCTTTCATAATATTCCTTTAATTAACTTAAAAAATTCTTAATTGACCTCATCCCCCAGTGAAATATTCAGCAAGCTGAATTTCACGGGGTAAACCAACCTTCTCCTATCGAGGAGAAGGAGAATAAAAGTCTCCAATTCCTAACCCTCTCCTTTGGGGAGGGCAGGTTTACCCCGTGAAATAACATCTATGATGTTCATGCCTGCATGATTTCAGCGGGGGTGGGGCAATTGCCTTGAAAAAGTTTATTAGTTTCATCTTCCAGCTTAACTTTTTCAAGGGTTATCCACTATCTCAAATCTCAAATCTCAGATCTCAAATCGTAGATCTGAAATCAAATCTTCTTGCTCTTCTTATGTTCCCTCGCTGATGATGCAGGAATAGTTAATCTCATTCCCAAAGTCCTCCTCGACATTCTCTCGTTCCTAAAGTCCTCCTCGACTTTCTCTCGTTCCCAAAGTCCTCTTTGGGAACGCAAATTTAATCTCATTCCCAAAGTCCTCCTCGACATTCTCTCATTCCCAAAGTCCTCCTCGACATTCTCTCGTTCCTAAAGTCCTCTTTGGGAACGCAAATTTATTGCGAAACTCCGTTTCGAGAACTCACTCTTGCTTTCCCCTCTCATAAATCGCTTTGCTCATATAGATGGGAACATTAGATGTAGCATGTAAGAAAATCATCTGTCATACTGAGTAATCACAGAGTGCTGTATCGAAGTATCGTTTTACATCAGTTTGTCACTTCATAAGCTTTTTAAAAAACAAGGGCAGAGTATGATCTGCCCTTGTCGAGTCGAGGATGGGTCTCTTATATCCAACCCCTGGCGACAGAAGCCTGATACACACTATCGACAGAGATCATATAAGCTGCGTCACGCATATACAGATTCTTCTCACGAGCGAGGCTGGAAACCTTATGGTAGGCAGTTGTCATTTTGTAATCGAGTTTTCCCAACACTTCGTCTTTGCTCCAGAAATAATTCATATTACACTGAACTTGTTCAAAATAGCTGCAGGTAACTCCGCCGGCGTTGCAGAGAAAATCGGGGATCAGGAAAATTCCGCGCTGATGCAGAACTTTATCGGCTTCGGGGGTGGTTGGTCCGTTGGCACCTTCAGCAATTAATTTCACTTTTAGACTAATTTTATTCACATTCTCAGCTGTGATCTGGTTTTCCATCGCTGCAGGTACAAGGATGTCGCAATCAACTTCGATCCATTTGCTGCCGGGCAGTACTTCATAGCCCAGTTCTTTGGCTTTGGCTTTATCGATTCCACCGAAACGATCGGTGATTTTTAAAAGTTCATCAATATCGATCCCCTCTTTTTTATGGAAAGAGTAGGAAGTTTGATCTTGCTGATCCCAACTGGAAACACAAAGCACCGTGCCGCCAAGTTGATTATATAATCTGATGGCATATTGGGAAACATTGCCGAATCCCTGGAAGGATGCAGTAGTGTTTTCGGTTTTGAGCTTCATTTCTTTCAAAGCTTCGCGAACTGTAAACATTACTCCATAACCTGTAGCTTCCGTTCTGCCGAGTGAGCCGCCCATGCCAACCGGCTTTCCGGTGATCATGCCGGGATATTGTTCGCCCATGATAGTTTCATATTCATCCAGCATCCACAGCATGTGCTGGCCGTTTGTCATCACATCCGGAGCGGGTATATCGCGCAATGGACCAACGTTCCTGCCCAGTTGGCGCACCCAGCCGCGGCAGATTTGCTCCTGTTCTCGTAAACTCAGGTTATGCGGATCGCAGATCACGCCGCCTTTACTACCGCCCAACGGAATGTCCACAACCGCTGTTTTCCAGGTCATCCACATCGATAGTGCTCTCACTGTATCTACTGTTTCCTGCGGATGGAAACGAATTCCACCTTTGGCAGGTCCCCTGGCATCACTGTGCTGAATGCGAAATCCTTTAAATATTTTCGAAGTTCCATCATCCATTTTCACAGGAATATTAAAATGATATTCCCGCATCGGGTTTCTTAATAGATCTCTGGCTGCTTCATTCAGGTTCAGTTTATCGGCAACTGAGTCAAATTGTGCTTGTGCCATTTTGAATGCGTTGAAAGATTTATCCATCTCTTCTCCCTTTCGCCATCGCTGGCTTTCTTTTTTTATTTGATTCAATAATATGCATTTGTGCTGCCAAACGGACAAATTCTTTGAAAAATGTATTTAGGAAGTTTTAATGCTATGGAATGCAATGAGATAGGATGGAGGATAATATTTTTTTTGAAGATGATCATCTCAAAACCAGAGAATTTTGTGGAATATAAAGTGTGGAAAAATTCCTCACTTGGAAAAGATTACTCAGAATTTATCGAGTTGTAAGCAAGTATGCCGACGACTTTTCTCGTTCCTAAATTCCATTTGGGAACGTGATTGAGTTTGAAACTCCGTTTCCAATATGATTTTTCACAAAACCGTTCCCAAGGTTCTCGTTTCTCTCGACCGTTTGGAAGGTTTCAACGGTGGGAATTCACCAGAGCGAAGTGAGAATTTATCGAGTCGTAAGGAGGTATGCCGACGACTTGAGATAAATTTACATTAACCTTGCGGAGTCCGAGAGAAGCAGGATGCTGCATAACCTGCGCAAGGTATCTCTCTCATTTTTCAGCTTATCCCAAGACTCCGGCAGGGCTTAGGACAAGCTTCATATTTGCAGACTTGTCACATGTAGCCCCGTCACGGCGTAAATTATGAAGCCGGAAGATCATGTGATAAGTTGGTTTGTAATCCTCCTGTATAAGTTTTTTCTGAAATCATTGTCTTGAAAATTTAAC
>JAUSOT010000193.1 GCA_030656075.1 Candidatus Cloacimonadales bacterium | reverse complement strand
AAAAAATATTTAACTGGTGATAAAAAAAATGAAAGGCATTATCCTCGCAGGCGGCACAGGTTCCCGCTTATTCCCATTAACTAAAGTAACGAACAAGCACCTGTTGCCAGTTTACGATAAACCAATGATATACTATCCCCTCCAGACCCTTCTCACAGCCGGCATCAAAGACATTATGATCGTCTCCGGTCGCGGCCATGCAGGCCATTTCCTCGAACTCCTCGGCTCCGGCGCAGATTTTGGAGCACGCTTCACCTACGAGATCCAAGACGAGGCAGGTGGCATCGCCCAGGCCCTCGCCCTTACAGAGGATTTTGCAGACGACGACGATGTAGCCGTGATCCTCGGAGATAACATCTTCCAGGACAATGTGAAGGACACCATACAGTCCTTCACATCCGGCGCCCACATCTTCCTGAAAGCAGTACCCGATGCCGCCCGTTTCGGTGTCGCCGAAGTGGACAAGGCCAGTGGCCGTGTCCGATGCATCGAGGAAAAGCCCGATGTCCCGAAGTCGGATTACGCTGTGACAGGGTTGTACATCTATAACAACGGCGTGTTCAATATTATCAAGACACTCAAACCCTCGGAGCGCGGTGAACTTGAGATCACGGATGTGAACAATTAGTATATTCGGCAGGGTGATATGGGGTATTCCGTGCTGGGTGGGTACTGGAGCGATGCGGGGACGTTTGAGAGTTTGTTGAGGGCTGGGGTTATGGTTGAGAAAGAGAAAAATTGAATAATCCATATGAGATCGGAACTTGATTTTTGAAATTAATAATAAAAAAATTCAGATCATGACTTTTGCTTTTATTTGAGCTAAATCCTGTTCGATCATTGAAATCCTCACGTCAACATGAGATTTGAAATCATCCCTGCTGGAGCGAATTTCGGATACTATTTCAATTCTATTCCGATCTATTTTATCCATGGTTTCAGTCTGCTTTTCGATCATGACATCCTGCTTTTCAATCATAACATCCTGCTTTTCGATCATAACATCCTGCTTTTCGATCATGATATCCTGCTTATTTTCAAGTCTACCAAAACCATTCTTTGTAACATGGATAAGTTCTTTTAGCAAATCAGCCGCAGTGTCCAATCGTTCATCGGTTTCCCCTTCACCCACAAGTTTGTAGAAACTTTCATAATCCCCAGTAGGGGTGGAATAGTCTTTTACGATGTTAGTAATGTAAATTAGAGTATTTTGAATATTTATGCATTTAATAAACCGCTCTAAATCAGCTTCTTCCCCTTCTGCTACGATTTTCACCGTCCCATCCACAAGATTCTGCACATTTCCTTTTATGCCCAACACATTAGCTATAGCTACAGCTTTTGATCTAAATCCAACTTGTTGTACTTTACCTGCGATATGGAGAGTTACTCTTTTCATCAATATCATATTAATTTCAAAGAACTATAAAGGTTTCGGGCTGGAATGCATAAATCCAATATATCCTTTATTCTCAACCAATTACGGTATGTCAAGTCAGAGACTAACGTTTGAAATCGTTCAAATTATATATGTTATATATTTTAACAGCTGTGACATAATCTTTGTGTCTCCTGTGGCTAAATAGAATAATAATTAATTAAAATTTCACACGATTTAAATTCTGGCCACAGAGAGCACAGAGTACACAGAGATAAAGTTGAATGGATTGAAACAGCGACAGAACTGGGTAGATCTATTCCAATACCAAAAGGAAGATTGCTTTATGCGTAATAATAGGTTCAAACCGATCGAAATCGAAAATAGAACACGGATTCAACGGATAAACACGAATTCGCACAGATAATAAAAGAAATCCGCGGAGATCCGTGTAATCCGTGCCATCTGTGTTCCAATAAATTCATAATCGAAAATGGAACACGGATTCAACGGATGAACACGGATTCACACAGATTATAAAAGAAATCCATGGAGATCCGTGTCATCCGTGCCATCTGTGTTCCAATACATTCAAAATCGAAAATGGAACACGGATTCAACGGATGAACACGGATTCGCACAGATAATAAAAGAAATCCGTGGAGATCCGTGTAATCCGTGCCATCTGTGTTCCAATACATTCATAATCGAAAATTGAACACGGATTCAACGGATAAACACGGATTCGCACAGATAATAAAAGAAATCCGTGGAGATCCGTGTAATCCGTGCCATCTGTGTTCCAATACATTCATAATCGAAAATTGAAC
>JAUSOT010000191.1 GCA_030656075.1 Candidatus Cloacimonadales bacterium | reverse complement strand
ATGTGCCAAGCTTCGCCCTCCTTATCCTTTAGCCCTGACGCTGCTTATGTTTGGGGTTACTGGGGCAGATTACCCTGATAACTCCATTTCTTTTGATTATTTTGCAATCCTTGCAGATTTTTTTTACAGATGCTTGAACTTTCATCATCCTCTCCTATTTATATCGATAAATTATTCGTCCCCGATTTAAATCGTAGGGAGATAATTCTACTTTTACTTTATCACCCGGCAGAATCCGGATGTAATGCATTCTCATTTTGCCGGAACTGTGTGCCAGTATTTCGTGCCCGTTTTCCAGCTGAACTCTGAACGTTGTATTAGGTAATGCTTCAGTAACAACACCTTCAACTTCTATTACACCTTCTTTTGCCACCATTTCTTCTTTAATCCTTGTAAAGTGTTAAAATTTCTGGCTCATTTTTGGTGATCAGCACAGTATGTTCAAAATGTGCCGAAAGCGAGCCGTCTGCCACAAAATATTCCCAACCTCTTTCAATAACGCGATTGGTTCCTATATTAACCATTGGTTCGATAGCCAGGGTCATTCCGCTAAGCAATCTGGGACCTTTTCCAGCGGCTCCGGAATTTGGAACAACAGGTTCTTCGTGCAGCCTGCGTCCAATGCCGTGCCCTGTTAAATTATCCGCTACAAAATAACCTTTACTGCTCACAAATGAACCAATAGCATGAGAAATATCACCAACCCGGTTTCCCTCTCTGGCTGCAGAAATTCCGCGTGCCAGTGCTTCTCTGGTAATTTCCAGAAGCGTTTCCGCTGCCTTGGAAATTTCTCCTACCCGATAAGTTCGAGCAGCATCACCAAAGAATCCATCTTTGAGTACACCGACGTCAACACCGATAATATCACCTTCCTGCAATATCTGCCGGGAAGATGGAATGCCGTGCACAATTCCAGAATTCGGAGAAGTGCAGAGTGCTGACGGAAAGGGCAATAGACCGGGAACAGTGTAACCTTTGAAAGCCGGTCTTCCACCATTTTCCCGAATCAATTTATCGGCAAAATCATCCAATTCCTGTGTGCTGATGCCAGGCTTGATGATCTCCTCAAGTTTATGAAGCAGAAGTCCTACGATGCGATTTGCTTCCCGCATTTTTTGGATTTCCTGTTGATTTTTTATCGTAATCATTCTGCTTTCTTTTTCACTCTATACTTACTTTCTTAAAGAACTTAACCACGCCTACTGCGTAATTTACCTTTCTTCATGAATCCTTCGTAATGACGCATCACCAGGTGAGATTCGATCTGTTGCAATGTGTCCAGCGCCACACCCACGATAATGATGAGCCCGGTTCCGCCAAAATAGAAAGGCAGGTTTGCCCAGCTAGACATGAACTCCGGTATAATCGCAACAAAGGCAAAGAACAAAGCGCCTGGAAGTGTGATACGAACCAATACGCCGTTAATGTAGTCGGAAGTTTTCTTGCCGGGTTTACGTCCGGGAATGAAACCGCCGTATTTTTTCATATTTTCAGCCATTTCGATAGGATTCATCACCATGGCTGTATAAAAATATGCAAAGAAAACGATGAGACCAACGTAAAGAAATGTGTAAAGCCAGGCACCCGGAGAAAGAATATGAACTACCCCATTCATAAAGTCACTGTCTTTGAAGAAAGTGGCGATTGTTCTCGGGAACATCAGAATAGCCTGAGCAAAAATGATGGGGATCACACCGGCTGTATTCACTTTGAGTGGAATAAAAGTGCTTTGCCCGCCATATACTTTACGTCCCACAATTCTTTTGGCATATTGTACCGGTATTTTACGAAGACCTTCCGTAACTAAAACCACCGCTGCCGTAACTGCTACCATCACGACCAGCACCAGAGCAGCAACGAAAATATCCATTGCACCTGCTCTCACCATTTGGAACATTTTAATGAAACCCTGGGGATATCTGGCAATGATACCGGCAAAAATGATGAGTGATATTCCGTTTCCGATTCCGTGTTCGGTAATTTGTTCTCCCAGCCACATGATAAACATTACACCGGTTACCATGGTGATAACGCTGGTGAAAATGAAAAGTGGTCCGGGATGAGGAACTGCGCCTTCCACGCCGGATTGCAGGAACATGGTGATACCGATGGCATTGAATGCAGAAATGAACACCGTTCCATACCTGGTGTATTGAGTTATCTTTTTCTGTCCTTCCGCACCTTCTTTCTTCAATCTTTCAAAGAAAGGAATCACGCCGCCCAAAAGCTGAATAACAATAGAAGTGGTGATGTAGGGCATGATGCCAAGAGCAAACACAGAAGCTCTTCCCAGGTTTCCACCCACAAAAAGATCGAACATGCCAAACAGGTTTCCGCCGGATTTGCTGGCAGCACCCAGAAATTGTTCCAGGGCAGTAGCATTGATGCCGGGGATGGGAATGAAACTTCCCAACCTGTAGATGACCAGGATGAAACCGGTAAAGAGAATTTTCTTTTTCAGATCTGGGATCTTAAAAATATTGCTTATGCTCTTTAACACTTTAGATTACCTCCGCTGTGCCGCCTGATTTCTCGATCAATTCTTTAGCTTTTTTGGAAAATGCATTTGCCTTAATTACCAGCTTCTTGTTGAATTCTTCACCACCGTTGGCCAGAATTTTTACAGGAGCTTTTTCATTCGCCTTAGCTTTTCTGATCAGATTCAGAGCTTCCAATTTTTGAATATCAAATTCTACTTCTTCCAGCTTTTGCAATGTTTCTAAATTAACAATTCTCATTTGTTCTTTAAAGATATTGGTAAATCCTCGCTTGGGAATGCGTCTTTGCAGAGGCATTTGACCACCCTCGAACCAGGCTGGAATGCTGGCGCCGGAACGAGATTTCTGGCCTTTGTGCCCTCGTCCGGCAGTTTTACCCCAACCGGTACCATGACCTTTACCCAAACGTTTTTTATCTTTTTTGATATCGGGTCGTTCAATATTATGAAGTTCCATCATTTCTCCTTATCCCGCTACTTCTTTTCAGAAGCTTTTTTAGGAGCAGCTTTCTCAGTTTTCTTCTTAACCGTAGTTTCTTTTTTTGCCGCTTCTGTCTGCTTAGAAGTTTCCTTAGAAGTTGCTTCTTTCTGCTTGGAAGTTTCCTTTTTAGCTTCTGCTGTCAGCTCAGAAGTTTCTTTCTTCGCTGATTCTTTTTTAGGAGTCACTTTTTTCGTGGCAGGTGCTTTCTTTTCGACATTAGTTTTTTGGGAAGTTGTTTTTGTTTCTTTTTCAACAACTTTTTTTGTTTTCTTAGCTGGTTTTTCAGTTACAGCTTTTTCGGATACTTCTTCTTTTGCCGCGGTTTGCTTGGATTCAGCTTTTGCTTCAGTAGTTTCTTCTGCTTTTTTAGTAGTTTTCTTCACAGCAGGTTTTTCCACTATTTTCTCAGCTTTTTTCCTGGAAGGTCTTTTTACGGGATCGCCTTCCACTTCTTCAACCTTTAGAAGATGTATCACAGTTTGGATCATGCCACGGATCACGGGATTATCATCATGCACCCTGGATCTGCCGATCTTGCCAAGTCCCAGTGCAACTGCGGTTCTTTTTTGATTTTCTTTTCTGCCGATCGTACTTCTGATCTGCGTAACTTTCAGTCTCATTTAGCTTCCTCCTCAGATTGTTTGCGGAGGTCTTTTTTTCCTGTCATTTCAAAGATAGTTTTACCACGCAGACGAGCCACCTGGGAAATGGTTCTCAGGTTTTTCAAGCCGTCCATGGTAGCTTTCACTACGTTGGATGGAGTGTTTGAGCCTAAAGATTTGGTGAGGATATCCTGAATACCTGCGGCTTCCAAAATGGCACGGCCGGGGCCACCGGCAATTACTCCGGTACCGGGAGAAGCAGGACGCAGCATGATCTTGCTGGCGCCAAAACGACCGACAATCTCATGAGGGATCGTGCCGTTTACGATGGGAACTACAAATAAGTTCTTACCTGCTTTTTCCTTGGCTTTGCGGATAGCATCAACGATTTCGTTCGCTTTGCCTACACCCACACCAACTTTGCCATTTTTATCGCCAACCACCACCGTTGCATTAAAGCTGAAATTTCTACCACCCTTAACCACTTTTGCCACGCGGTTGGTTGCCACTATTTTTTCCACTTCAAACAGTGGTTCATTTTGAACTGGTTTATTGTTTCTTTTTTTATAATCCAAAGTTCCTCCTAAAATTCCAGACCGGCTTTTCGAGCGCCATCTGCCAATGCTTTCACACGACCGTGATAGAGATAACCACCGCGATCGAAGCTGACTTTTGTGATTCCCATTTTCAGGGCCAGTTCACCAATTTTTTGGCCGATTTCGAAACTTTGATCGGTTTTCTTTTTTGACCTATCGATATCTGCGCCTTTGGCAATGGTGGAATATGTGATCAAGGTTTCGCCTTTTTCATCATTAATGATCTGTGCGCTGATATTGTTCAAGCTTCTGAAAACTGCCAGGCGAGGTCTTTCAGCAGTTCCAAATATTTTCTTCTGGATCGCTTTTCTTCTTCTCTGGCGAGCTTCATTTCGTTTATATGTCATACTGGTTTTATCCATTTCATTCCCCTTGCTTAAGACGTAGCTCCGGCTTTACCAGGCTTGATGCGAATATATTCACCTTCGTAGCGGATACCTTTACCGGAGGCATAATTAAGTGGCGGACGGCAGTGTCTGATCTCGGCAGCAAATTTACCCACATCTTCTTTATGGATGCCGCTGATTTTGATGACTGCCTGAACACTAAGCGGACCTTGTTCACGACGTGGTATCACTTCAGCTTCTACTTTCAGATGCTTAGGAGTTTCAAGTAATATGTCATGTGCATAACCAACACTCAACTTTAACCAGGGTCCAACTATTTCGGCGGTATAACCGGTTCCAATGATCTGAAGGACTTTTTCAAATCCTTCCGTTACACCGATAACCATATTATTCAAAAGTGCTCTGGTAAGCCCATGAAAAGCTTTCTGAGGTCTGGTGTCATCTTGTCTGGAAACTATAAGTTCACCATTTTTTTCTTCCACAGAAATGCCTGCATTCAAAGTATAAGTCAGTTCACCTTTTTTCCCGGATATTATAATAACATCATCTTTTATGGAATATTTTACACCGTCTGGTAATTTTACAGGAGTTCTTCCTATTCTAGACATAATACATTCTCCCTTTTACCATACTTTGCAGAGATATTCGCCGCCAACAGTCTGTTGCCGGGCATCTCTGTCAACCATCACACCTTTATTCGTCGATAAAATGGCACAGCCGGTATTATTATATACGGAAGGGATGTTCTTGGAATTCACATAAACTCGAAGTCCGGGTGTACTGATTCTTTCGATTCCTTTCAATACCGGTTCACCATTGTTGGTGTAACGTAAATTAATATAGATTCTTTTTCGATAGATTTTTTTGACAGCATCACGCTCAACGATTTCATAGCTGTTGATATAGTTTTCTTCTGCCAAAATCTTTACAATTGATTCATTCACCTTACTGTGATTCACAGTAACAGTTCTGTGATCGGCCCGATATGCGTTCCTAATCTTAGTAATAGCATCAGCGATCGGATCTGTTGAACTCATTTTTTCTCCTTTTGTTTACCAGCTGGCCTTTTTAATTCCGGGAATTTGTCCCTCGGATGCCAGTTTCCTAAAACAGATTCGGCACATGCCGAAATCTCTCATATAAGCTCTGGAACGTCCGCAAATTTTACAACGGGAGTATTTTCTCGCAGAAAACTTGGGAGTCCTTTTTTGTCTTTCGATCCAGGATTTCTTAGCCAAAATGACTCCTTATTTAATTTTTCTTAAATGGCATGCCAAGATTTTCCAGAAGGCCTTTGCCTTCCTCATCTGTCTTGGCTGTTGTAACAATTGTTATATCCATTCCACGAACTGCATCGATTTTATCGTAATCTATTTCCGGGAAAACGGTTTGTTCTTTCAAACCGAGTGTATAATTTCCGCGTCCATCAAAAGATTTGGCAGAAATACCGCGGAAGTCTCGTACCCTGGGCATCACGATGCTGATCAATCTATCCAGGAATTCATACATTATTTCGCCGCGCAGGGTAACTTTGCAGCCAATCGGCATTCCGACTCTCAGTTTAAAGTTTGAGATCGATTTCTTGGCTTTGGTGACGACTGGTTTTCTGCCTGTGATAGTGACAAGGTCTTTCACTGCGCTATCCAGGAAAGCTTTGTTTTGTGTTGCAATGCCCACGCCCATATTGATCGAAATCTTTTCCAGCTTGGGAACACGATGAATATTGGTATATTCAAAATGCTTCATCAAGTTCGGAACAACTTCATTTATATATTTTTCTTGTAACCTGTTCATTCCCATCTCCTCTATATCTCATCACCGGTCTTTTGACAGGATCGAATCCGGTTTTTTCCCACAATTTTAAAAACAGCTTTGGTTACATCACCGATTTTATCGTTGTACAATTTTACATTGGAAACATGGATGGGCCCTTCTCTTTCGATGATGCCGCCTTGAGGATTCTGCTGAGTTGGGCGTGTATGTTTTTTGATGAAGTTAACTTTTTCCACGATCACGCGTTCGGTTTTCGGGAAGGCCTTCAGCACTCTACCCTTCACGCCTTTGTATTTTCCGGTGAGCACAATAACGTTATCACCTTTTTTGATCCTCATCTTGTTTCCCAGTTTTTTGTCTATTTTTTTCAACATAACGACTCCTACAAAACTTCCGGGGCCAGAGAGATTATCTTCATAAAACCATGCTCTCTCAATTCACGTGCCACCGGTCCAAAAATACGGGTTGCTTTCGGTTCCATTTTTTCATCGATGATAACTGCCGCATTATCCTGAAAACGGATATAAGTACCATCCAGTCTTTTCACTTCTTTATGAGTTCGCACGATAACTGCTCTCTCTACAGTTCCCTTTTTAATTTTGCTGTTGGGAACGGCAGATTTGATAGCTACAACGATGATATCGCCTAAACTGGCATAACGTCGTCCCGAACCACCCAGTACTTTGATACATTGAGCTTTTTTCGCACCGGAGTTATCTGCTACTGTTAAATTTGTCTGAGCTTGTATCATTTCAGACTCCTTACTTGCTTTTTTCGATTATTTTGCTGAGAATCCATTTCTTATCTTTGCTGATCGGTTTGCTTTCCATTATCAGAACGATATCACCGATATTGCATTCGTTATTCTCATCATGTGCTTTGAATTTCTTATGTTTTCTAACGATTTTTTTGTAAAGCGGATGCTTATACTGCCGTTCGACCAGAACGACAATTGTTTTATCCATTTTATCGCTGATAACTTTACCTGTTTTGGTAACTTTATTTTTTATCATCATTACCTCTTTTCATTTGGGTCAACAATGTTTTGACTCTGGCGATGTCTTTCTTCACTCCGCCGATCTTCATAGGATTTTCCAGGCGGTTCATCGATTGCTGTAATCTCAGGTTGAAGAGTTCTTCTTTCAGATCAAGCAGTTTTTGCTGCAGTTCGTCTTGAGTCAATTCGTGGAGTTCCATCATTTTCATTCTACAACTCCTTCTCTTGTGATCATCTTGGTTTTGATCGGTAATTTATGTCCTGCTAAACGGGCTGCTTCTTTGGCAACGGCTAGATCAACGCCTTCAAATTCAAACATGATCCTGCCGGGTTTGACTACTGCTACCCAATATTCCGGGGCACCTTTACCTTTACCCATACGGGTTTCGGCTGGTTTTGATGTGACCGGTTTATCCGGGAAAATTCTGATCCAGAGTTTTCCGGTTCTTTTCATCTGACGAGTGATCGCCACACGAGCAGATTCGATCTGGCGGCTGGTGAGCCATGCAGTTTCCAAGGCAATAAGAGCATAATCGCCAAAGTTGATGGTGCTGCCGCGATAAGCTAATCCTCTACGGCGACCTTTCTGCTGCTTTCTATATTTAACTTTCTTTGGTGCTAACATTCATCTCTCCTTAGTTCAGGATATCGCCGTTGTATATCCAGACTTTAATGCCAATGATACCGTAGGTGGTTGTTACTTCTGTAAGCGCATAATCAATATCTGCGCGTAGAGTATGCAAAGGTGTTCGGCCTTCCTGATATCTTTCTGTTCTGGCCATTTCTGCTCCGCCCAAACGGCCGGCGCATTGAACTTTGATGCCCTGCGCTCCATTTCGCATGGCATTGCGAATGGCAAATTTCATAGCGCGGCGGAAGGAAGTTCTGCGCAGCAATTGCGAGCCGATTTCCTGACCAACCAACGAAGCGTCGCCCCAGGGATTTTTAATTTCCTGAACATTCACAAATACGCTGGCATCATTATCTCTGCCTGTATTCACCAGAACTGTCAGTTCATTTCGTAATTTTTCGATTTCGGCGCCTTTGCGGCCGATAACCTGACCAGGTCTTGCGGTGTGAATATCAACCGTCACCGATTTTGTTTTTCTCTCAATCGTAACTTTGGAGATCATGGCACTTTGCAGTCTGTTCTTGACGTATTTTTTTATCTTCAGATCTTCATGCAGATTATTGATATAATCTTCCTTTGTCGCAAACCAGGTGGATTCGCATTGCTTATTCACCCCGATTCTGTATCCTATCGGATTAACTTTTTGTCCCAAGGGATTCCTCCTGTTCTGTGCTCAAAATTTCCAATGTGATATGGCAAGTCCTTTTTCTGATGATGGTGGCTCTTCCCTGAGCACGCGGTCTGTGTCTTCTCATGATCGGACCGTCATCAGCATAAACTTTGCTGACGAACATTTCATCAATGTTGGTTTTGCCTTCTTTCATTGTAGCGTTTGCTATTGCAGAATTTAGGAGTTTTGCAACATCGGATGCTACTCTTTTCTTAGAGAAAAGCAATATTTGCTGGGCTTCGGGCACAGATTTGCCGCGGATCAGGTCAAGGATCAATCTTGCCTTACGAGCCGAGCCTCTCAAGTTCCGAATTCTTGCTACTGCTTCCATTACTTAAGCTCCCTTATACTATATTTATCTTTTCTTTCCATTTTGGTGACACAAACTTTAAATTATTTCTTTTTGTGACCACGAAATGTTCGAGTGGGAGAAAATTCTCCCAGTTTATGACCAACCATGTTTTCCGTGATGTAAACGGGTACAAATTTTCGTCCGTTATGAACAGCGAAAGTGTGTTCAACAAAGTTTGGTAAGATTGTAGATCTTCTGGACCAGGTTTTGATAACCTGTTTTTTGGTTTCTGCATTGAGTGCATCAACTTTTTTAGCGAGATGACTATCTACAAAAGGTCCTTTTTTAATTGATCGAGACATAATTATTCCTTACCTTTTCTTCTTCTTGGATTTGATAATGTATTTATCTGAATACTTACGAGCTTTCCTGGTTTTTCCACCTTTTGCCAGTACACCCCAGGGTGATACGGGATGACCACCGCCGGAAGTTTTACCTTCACCGCCGCCCATCGGGTGATCTACCGGGTTCATCGCCACACCACGCACAGTCGGACGAATTCCCATCCAACGTTTACGGCCGGCTTTGCCGATAACCAGTGAATTATGTTCGGAGTTTCCTACCTGACCAATAGTGGCATAACATTCCCTACGAAGAATATGCACATCGCTGGAAGGCATTCTAACGTGAACGTAGTTTCCTTCTTTGGCAATAAGCTGAGCGAATGAACCGGCGCTGCGCGCGATTTGACCGCCGCGGCCCTGTTTGAATTCAATATTATGAATGATCGTACCGAGTGGAATGCTTTCCAACGGAAGAGCATTTCCCACTTTGATCTCAGCTTTGGGACCGGACATGATCATTTCACCCACTTGCATACCGAGCGGAGCCAGCATATATCTTTTTTCTCCATCCGCATAATGCAGCAGAGCGATACGGGCGCTGCGGTTCGGATCGTATTCGATAGATGCAACTTTGGCAGGAATATCATATTTGTTTCTTTTGAAATCGATGATCCTGTATTGTCTTTTGTGTCCGCCCCCGCGATGACGGCAAGTGATGCGGCCGTGATGATTTCTGCCGGCCTTTTGCGGATGCGGCATTAATAAAGATTTTTCCGGTTTATCGGTAGTTATCTCTTCAAAAGTATAACCGGTTTTAAATCTCATTGTAGAAGTTATTGGTCTATATTTTTTGATTCCCATTTAATGCTCCCTTTAAGATTCAAATTCCGTGATGGAATCACCTTTTCTAAGTTTAACGATGGCTTTTTTCCAATCTGCTCTTTTGCCGGAAAATCTTCCCATTGTTTTCAGTTTTCCCTTTTGTTTGATGGTATTCACATCCAGAACGTGTACATTAAAGATTTTCTCGATCGCATATCTTATTTCAATCTTATTAGCATTAACGCTCACTCTGAAAGTATAGCTGTTGAGTGCGTTTTTGATAGAGGAGGATTTTTCCGTGATGAGCGGAGCAATTACTATTTCTCTTGGCTGTCTCATTTATCAAATACCTCCTTCATTTTCTTGAGTGCATCTTCGGTGATGATCAGGCAGTTGCATTTCAAAATTTCATAAGCAAAAATCCCATCTGCCCTATCCATCTTAACATAGGGGATATTTGAGAAAGATTTGAGAACTTTTGAATCGCTGCCATCAATCAGGATAAGTTTTTTGCTTCTTTCCGGTGTGATCTTAGCCAGAAGTTCCTTGGCCATTTTAGTATTTGGTTTTTCAAAATCGAGAGATTCAACAACAACAACTTGATTTGCATTGGCTCTTTCGGTGAGCGCAAGCTTGAGGGCGAGTCTTTTCTTTTTCTTTGGAATTGGTTTGAACCAGTCTTTGGTTTTGGGACCGAAGGCACGTCCACCACCCACGCGAAGCGGAGTTCGCAGGTTTCCGGGACGAGCATTTCCAGTGCCTTTCTGGCGGAATAATTTCTTTCCGCTGCCATTAGCTTCTGATCTGGTTTGTACGTTGGCATTTCCCTGGCGCTGATTTCTCAGGTACATATTAATGATCTCATACAACAGAGCTTTGGGATTTTTGGATTCAACTGCAAAAAGTGATTTGGGGAGTGTGACAGTTCCCACTTCTTCTCCTTGCATAGAATATTTATTTATTTTTAACATTATTCAAGCTCCCAATTACAATTCTTTTCTCAAGCGAACGATACTGTTTCTGTGGCCGGGAATTGCACCTTTCACAAGAACAAGATTTTTTTCCAAATCGACCTTGATCACTTTACAATTGAGAATAGAAACTTTTTCCGTTCCCATGTGACCGGGAAGTTTTTTTCCTTTGTAAACCCGGGAAGGAGTCGCACATTGACCGATCGAACCAGGTCCTCTGAAGGATTCATGCACACCATGAGAAGCTTTGAAACCACTGAAACCATGTCTCTTCATCACACCCTGAAATCCCTTTCCTTTGGATGTTCCGGAAACTTCCAGTATCTCATTTTCTGAGAACATGCTAACGTTAAAAACTTCGCCTTCTTCAATATCTTTATACAATTTTAAACGAAATTCCCGCATATAACGATATGGAGGACTGTTATGTTTTTTGAAATGGCCGAGTTGCGGTTTTTTTACCTTCTTTTCTTCCACAGGTTCGAATCCGAGTTGAACTGCATCATATCCATGTTTTTCTTTTGTTTTACGATGAATAACACGACAGGGGCCGGCTTGGATAACTGTAACCGGAATTTGTTCTCCATTGGGTCCGAAGACTTGTGTCATTCCGAGCTTTTTTCCTATTAAACCTATCATCTCAAGCTCCCTTACGCCTTAATTTCCACATGAACACCAGCCGGTAAACTGAGTTTTTTGAGAGCTCCGGTTGTTTGCGGTGTGGGATTAACGATGTCGATGAGGCGTTTATGAACTTTCATTTCAAACTGTTCTTGCGATTTTTTGTTCACATGGGGAGATTTAATAACTGTATAAAGCGATCTGTCTGTCGGCAGTGGAATTGGTCCAACGATCTTAGCGCCGGTGTTTTTGGTATTTTTGATGATCTCAGCAACAGATTTATCGAGTAAACGAAAATCATAGGCTTTCAGTTTGATCCTGATTTTATTATCTTTATTTTTCACTTTTTTCCTCCGAGTTATTCGGAAATATTTCCAACCACGCCGGCGCCGATTGTGCGTCCGCCTTCACGGATAGCATATCGAAGTCCTAACTCCATGGCGATCGGGGTGATCAGTTCGGCGCTGATGTTTACTTTATCACCCG
>JAUSOT010000173.1 GCA_030656075.1 Candidatus Cloacimonadales bacterium | reverse complement strand
TTTCACTTCTATCTTGTCTCGTTTCTTATCTCTAATGAACAAAAAAACACCTCGATAAATTCAAGGTTTGGCAAAATTGAAAGTCACCCCTGCCGTGTCAAATGAAATAATAGTTTTTTACTATATTTTTTTTAACTCTATGACAACGCTTATACTTATCACTTCTAAAAATAATTAATTACGAAATTATAAGATTTCTAATCCATTCAAATATTTCTGCAAAACAGGTGGAATAGATATGGTTCCATCATCATTCTGATATGTCTCAATCAATGCGATAAATGTTCTTGGAGTAGCGAGACCGGAACCGTTCAAAGTATGCAAAAATTTGACTTTTCCGTTCCCATCTCTGAAACGAATAGAAGCCCGTCTCGCTTGAAAATCTTCGAAATTACTGACAGAAGATACTTCCAGATATTTGCCTGCTCCAGGAGCCCAGACTTCCAGGTCGTATGTTTTGGCAGATGCAAAACTAAGATCACCTGTGGCTAATGTTACCACTCGATAATGCAAACCAAGAGCCTGCAGAATATCTTCAGCATCGTTCACCATATTTTCCAGAACATCATAAGATTCTTCAGGATGAACAAACTGCACCATCTCAACTTTATTGAATTGATGAATCCGCTGCAAACCTTTTGTATCTTTGCCGTAGGAACCTGCTTCCCTCCTGAAACATGAACTGTAAGAAACAAGCTTCAAAGGCAACATCTCGTTATTCAAAATCTCTTCGCCATATAGATTTGTGACGGATACTTCTGCCGTGGGAACTAAAAACAGGTCGTCCTGATCGATGTGATACATATCTTCTTCCAACTTAGGAAGCTGTCCCGTTCCTGTCATAGTTTTTCGGTTTACAAGAATGGGAAGCATCACTTCCTGGTAGCCATGTTTCTGAATATGAAAATCCAGCATGAAATTTATAAGAGAGCGCTCCAGCATGGCACCTTTGTTTTTATAACCGACAAATCCGCTGCCCGACAGCTTTGCCGCACGTTTCAATTCCAGCAGATCATTTTGCTCAGCAAGCTCCAAATGATCTTTGGGAACAAAATCAAATTGCTTTTTTTCTCCCCATTCCCGGACGAATTCATTTTTATCTTCCCCGCCTACCGGAACATCCTGATTCGGAATATTCGGAACTGTGAGTAGTTCTTTGTCTAAATCCATTGAAATGATATTTAGCGAATCCAAAGTATTTTTAACTATTATTGCTCTTTCCTTTAAGTCAGCTAAAAGATCTGTAACATCTTTCCCCAATGCCTTAAATTTTGGAATTTCTTGAGATAAAATTCGTTGATC
>JAUSOT010000164.1 GCA_030656075.1 Candidatus Cloacimonadales bacterium | reverse complement strand
AAGCTTATCTCCTTGCTTTTCTTGTGAAGAAGATTCGAGTGAAAACACCTTCCGAAGCTTATCTTCCTGCTTTTCTGGTGAAGAAGATTCGGAAGGATAAAAGGATGAAAAAGCAGAAGTTTCTTTCCGAATCTTAGCGGGGAGAAATTCTTTGGAGGAAGCTTCGGAAAGGTGCAGATAATGGTGGAAAGAGTTCCCCTGTAAGAAGCTTCGGAAAGGCTTGTAAATTATTAGTAGAAAGATATATTCCCTTCCGAAGCTTATCTCCTTGCTTTTCTTGTGAAGAAGATTCGAGTGAAAACACCTTCCGAAGCTTATCTTCCTGCTTTTCTGGTGAAGAAGATTCGGAAGGATAAAAGGATTGTTTCTTTCCGAATCTTTGCGGGGAGAAATTCTTTGAGGAAAGCTTCGGAAAGGCTTGTGAGGTTTTGAATGTATTTTGAAGAAGGTGGATATTACCACATATTTAATCGCGGTTTAAACAAAGAAAAGATATTCTTTAGTTCTGCAAATTACAAGTATTTATTGAAGAGGATAAAACGAACTTATAGGAAGTATAAAATATCAATAATCGCATTTTGTTTGATGCCAAATCATTACCATTTTTTGCTTAGACAGGATTCGGAAAAACCAATTTCAGATTGGCTAAAAGTGCTTTTTTCGGGTTATGTTCTGGCAGTTAATTCGCAACAAAACAGAACTGGAAAGTTGTTTGAAGGAAAGCCAAAAAAACGGATTATTGATCGAATTGAATATCTCCAACACCTATTGTATTATATTCATAATAATCCAGTCAAAGCAGGAATTGTTGATCATCCAAGTAAATGGAAATATTCTAATTTTCTGGAGTGTATTGGAGAACGTAAAGAATTTCCATATGATGAATTAGTCATATGTGATAATTTTGGTTCACTGAAAGAGTATAATTTGTTTGCTGATAATTATTCTATTGATGAAGAAATTGGTAAACAAATTGAAAAATACTACCTTGAGTGAAAACACCTTCCGAAGCTTATCTTCCTGCTTTTCTGGTGAAGAAGATTCGGGTGAAAACACCTTCCGAAGCTTATCTTCCTGCTTTTCTGGTGAAGAAGATTCGGAAGGATAAAAGGATGAAAAAGCAGAAGTTTCTTTCCGAATCTTAGCGGGGAGAAATTCTTTGGAGGAAGCTTCGGAAAGTGAGATTGCGATGAGCTAAATTTTCCCAGCCAGCTTCCTCAGCACATAACTGGCAGCCCACATACCCATAATCGCCGGCAGATACACAACTGAGCCGAGAGTTCCTCTTTTCCTTCCCCGACCCGATACCCACTCTTCTTCCGCTCCAGCTTTGTGATCGAACTGAGCTATCGGTTTTTCATAAGAATAAATAACTGGAATGCCGCTTTCGATTCCCCGCCGATGCAGATACTTACGAACTTTTTTTGCCAACGGACAAATCCGGCTTTTGGAAATATCCGCCAATTCAATTTTGGCCGGATCGAATCTGCTGGCCGCTCCCATCGAGGAAATTACCGGAATATTTTTTTGGACGCAGGCTTCCAGAAGACCGGTTTTAGGGCCCAGACTATCGATTGCATCCACCACAAAATCGACATTATTTAATAAAAAATCTCGCGATTCATGAGCGCAGAAATCAGAATAAATTTCGACTTTAGCTTTGGGATTGATATCAAGAATTCGATCTCGCATCGCTTCGGTTTTCAGTTTGCCTATGGTGCTGTGCAAGGCGGGCAATTGCCTGTTCAAATTGGAAAGACCGATGGTATCGAAATCCACCAGCAGGAAAGCGCCAATCCCGCTGCGGGCTAGAGCTTCGGCAGCATAACTGCCCACGCCGCCCAAGCCCATCACGGCAATTCGTGATTTTTGGAAAATCGCGATAGCTTCTTGACCAAATAATAATTTTGTCCTGGAAAATTGATCCATTTAAATACCTTTTAACAAATTCTCTACCGAAGCTTATCTTCTTGTATTTCTGTTGAAGAAGATTCGGATGAAGTGAATTGAAGAATTTCCTTTCCAAATCTGTGCAGGATGAGTTTCACTGCAAGAACTTGGCACATGTCGGTAGATCATGTGTTAAGTCTAAAATGTTATATATTGTTTCGAGTCGATGTCACTTTGTTCCTTTCGACTCGAAAAAATTTCTGGTTTTTGATAGGGTGCATCGGTTTCAAACAAGTAGAAATTTCTTTGAAGAATAGCTCTGATCACTTCATCTTTCGGCAGTTTAGCATTCAAAGAAAAAGCCAGGTCATAATGCTGGAATGATTCATAAATCTCCAAAGAAGCGTTGAAGGAATGCAGAAATCCACGTACTTTCGGAAAATTATTTTTCAAGATTTTAGGCAGTTCATAATATTGCCGGACTGTATGAAAAACCACCGGCAGATCATAATTCATAGCCAGGTCGAGCTGCTGAAGCAGGATTTTTTTCTGCCAATCAAAGTTGTCTTTTCTTTTATCCAGACCTATCTCTCCGACAGCGATGATCTGTTTCTCATCACAGAGTTTGATCAAGCTTTGAAAATCTTTTTCATCAGTTTTGTCATAATAAGGATGAATTCCGGCAGTCCACTTCACAAACTTCCGAAGTTTCAAAAACTTCGGAAGTTTCATCATTTCAAATTCTTCCTTACATAAAGCTGATGAGATGAAATGAGTTATGCCAACTTGTTTAGCATCGGAAATCTCTTCTTCCAGATTGGAAGAAATTCTTTCGTCTGCCAGGTGGCAGTGCGCATCGATGAAACCTTGCGCAGGTTTGAAACCTCCGCAAGGTTTAGGAAAATTGATCATTCCACATCCATAAGCTTTATTGAAATTTGATTATTCGTCTTCATCGAACAATATATCCTGATGTTTCTCAACAGACTGTAAAGTTTGTATATAATTTTCAAAGAATTGCCTGTATTCGTCCTGTGAATTGAAGTATTTTCTCAATAGATTATCACAAAATAATTCACTTTTTCTAATCCCGATCCAATCTGAATAATCAGAAAATTCCCAATCTTCTGCCCGATCCACCAACCCAGCCTTAACAGGATTATAATGAATATAGCAAATTAGGTGAATCAATTGCTCTTCCGTTTTGATTTCTTTGCTATTTGCTCTGCCTTCGAAAAGTGTTCCTTTTCTATTTTCCTGTTTGTTAATTGCTTGTACGTATCCATTGAAAACCGTTTTTAACCATTTGGAAATCAAAATATCTGAGTTTTGTTTGACCAACAGGTGGTAATGATTTGGCATCAAACAAAATGCGTTAATTTCAATTTCGTATTTTTCGACTGATTCAATGAATTTTTGGATTAGAAAGCGATAGTTTTCATTACAAAAGAAGATCGGCAGTCGATTGCAACCTCGATTATAAATGTGATAATAGTTGTCTTTTTGATACAAAATTAGCTCTTTAAAAAATAACCTTGCGGAGGTTTGGAACCTGCGCAAGGTCATACATTTTCTAAAACTGAAACTCTACGCCCATGCTGACAGTTTTGATGGTTTCGTCTTTACCTTTGATCTTGCCATCGCCATTCAGATCGATATAACGTTCCTGGTAAACACCTACTAAATGAGCACTGCCGCCCAGAGCATAAGAGAGTTTACCGTCAATCATAGCACCCGGAGTTTTGAATTCTTCCAGTTTATCGAAACCTGTCTGGTAATAACCGATTTCAGCTTTGGAAAGTTTGGGAATGGCCGAAGTGTTCAAACCGGCTTTGCCCCAGATGGAACGATAATGATCATTGTCTTCGCCATACATATCTTCATAAGCTGCCGTAAGCGTGAGGAAATTGAACAGGTTTGAAGTCAAACTGCCATACCAGCCCTGCGATTTAGTTCTGAGAACCAGTATATCTTCTTTGGGAATTGCCGTTTTTAAACCAGTAGTTGTATCGATTACCACGATTGCTCTTTGTTCATCATAAAGTTGATCGAAGAAGGAAGGTGCAAAATCTTCTTCGAACATGCGGAATTCCAGGTTCAGATCGAAGATGAGAAATTTGGAGTAAAATCCCGGAAAAATAAAGCCCATGCCATGGCCATCGATTTTGGCAGCTTCGGCATAATGCCCCAACGTGAAGAGTTTTTGAGTAATAATCGGAAGTGTATAATCCAAAGCAAAAACAGTGATGTCGTCTTCCGGCAAGTCGCTGAATGAGGGATTACGTTTAGCTTCTATCGATGGAGAAGTTACATAGAACCATTCATGAAATCCAGTTGTATCAATCATTTGGTAAGGATCATTGATTTCTTTATAATACTCGATGTATTCATTAATATTTTTATCAACCTCATTATGCCATTCATCATCATAGGGATAATCATCGAAATAGTCAGGATAATTGTCATCATCGGTATCGACGAGTCCTTTGATCTGGTTTGCATCATGAGCTACCGTACCGCCCAAAGTAAAACCTTGGAGTAACGGGATACCAGAACCGGATAATGGTTGAATTGTCAGTCTGCCTGCCAGAATGTCATTTTCCACGACATTGGATGTGAAAACTTCTGCCGTCATTCCCATAAATGGTAATTTACCGCCCAGTTGAACACCGATCTGGCGATAATCCGGATAGCGCAGCATGTTTGTGTAATCGCGCATTACCAGACCATGCCCCAGCGTGTAAGATGGAAATCCGCCAATTCTACCGAAGAAAGCGTCGCCTCGTTGTCCGTAGCGGATATAATAAATTTTGTTCACATAATCATCGAATTGATCCCAATCAGATTCACGGATATCACCGTTGCTGTCTATCAGCAGATCCACATCCAAACCGATCCCGAACTTGCCGAAAGCCAATTCCGGTTTCAGCTTGATCTGGGTGTAAGTATAACCGCCTAAAGTAACTGTACCAAATCCACCACCCATACTGAACGGACCACCGCCGCCACCTTCCGGTTCGGTTGTAACTTCATCCTGTGCATACAATAAACTAAATGACACCAGGATTACAAAAGAAAATAACATTATTCTTTTCAGCATATCTCCTCCTAACTTTTTTATCGAACGAAAGAAAATTGAAAGACTCAACTTCATTGTCAAGTTTTATCATTTGAAAACTCTGAAAAGGTCTCTTTCGTAAATTCTCTCAATCGACAATTTCAGAGTTGGGGAAGAACCTTGAAAGTGCTAAGTAAGAAGAATTTTAGGGAGAAGCCTTTTCAAGGTAATATTTTGAATTTTGAAACTCTCACCCTTTCGAAGCTTATCATTCAGCATTTCTTGTGAAGAAGATTCGAAATGATAAGGAATAATCTTTCCGAATCTTAGCTGGAAGAACGATCTTCGTAAGAAGCTTCGAAAAGGCTTCATTTAAGCAGTGTTCCAAAATCTTTCATAGACAAAATCGAAAGCCTTAATTTCCTGTTCAGTTGAAAGAAAGAGGAGCAAATGCAATACGGATTTCTGAAAAAATGGGTGCAGGAAAATTCGGAGCAAAACCTGATTTTCCAGCGATTAGAAAAATTCGAAGATCAGTACCGGATCGTCTTCAAAAAACAGAAAAAAAGTCTTCATATCAGTCTGTCTTCTTTGGATTGCTTCTGTTTTTTTTCCGACCTGGAAATGTTATCTTTTGCCGATAAAAAAGAATTGAACCAGTTCAATCAAAACTTGAATGGAGCTCGATTGCAGGCAGTCAATATGGTGGAATCCGACCGGATAATTTTTTTAGAATTTTCGGCAGTGGATATTTATAATCAACAGAATAATTTCCGGTTGATCCTCGAACTGATCCCGCGTTATCAGAACATAATTTTACTCAAAGACGATACGATCATCGACAGTATCAAGAAGATCAGTTTCGCCCAGAATCGGCATCGCCAGATTTTGCCGGGAATAAAATACGAGCAGCCGCCTACCGAATTCGAAGCGAAAGAGATAGCGATTTTATATCCAATTACTGTTACTGAAAACCGAAAGATAATTCATTCCGAAAAAGATGGATTCTCTGATATAAATTCTGTTTTTGAGAAGCTGTTTGAAAAAATCCGGCAGGAACGAAATGAGCGAATTCGCCAATCGAAAATTTCTCAGATCAGCAAAAAAATCAAACAGAAAGAAAGGAAGTTAGATAAATTACAGGCTGAATTGAAACAAGCTTCTGAAGTGGAAAATCTAATTCAGCAGGCCGAACTGTTAAAAGCAAATTTCTCAAAACTGAAAACCGGAATGAAAAGCATAAAAGTTGCGAATTATTATAAAGCTGATTTTCCTGAAATCGAGATCGGACTGGATGCCGGAAAACCTGCGAAACAGAATATCGAGAGTTATTTCAAAAAATACCGCAAAGCACGGGATGGGAAAGTAAAAATTTCCGAGCAGATCGCAATCACCAGCAGAGAAATTGATGATCTGGAAAAAGAAATTTTTGAAATCGAAGAAAGTGATTTCCTGCTGGAAAATGATGTACAAAAGCATAAGAAAGAAACTTCCCAACCGGAAAATTATAAAAAGCTGAGAATCGATGAAAACTGGGAAATTTTTATCGGCAGAACGAGTAAAGAGAACGATCTTCTCACCACCAAGATGGCCAAGCCGCAGGACTGGTGGTTTCACACCCGCATTTACCGGGGAACTCATGTTATCTTGCGGAATCCGGCTAAAAAGGAACTGCCGGAGGAATTGAAAATTCTCTGCTGCCGGCTGGCTGCCTACTACAGCAAAGCGAAAAAATCGACCAATGTCCCTGTTGATTTTACACAAATCCGTTTTGTTCGCAAACCGAGAGGTACTGCGGCTGGATTTGTAACCTACAAGAATCAAAAAACATTGTATGTAGATCCGCTCAGTATGCGTGATGCCAGTGAATTGATCGTGAATATTATTGCTTCAAAATGAAAACTCTGGACTTAAAAACATGGTTTTAGAAATGGTCTTCCAAATTGATTGTAAATTAATTTCCGGTATAAACAAAGAAGAGATTGTTTGCATTCGCAAGCCAGCTCATAAAGGTAAATGAAATGGGGAAAAGCATAGTATTATTAAGCGGAGGAATGGACAGCCTGGTTACTGCAGCCATCGCAAAGGAAGAGTGCGAAGAGCTTTATTTTTTGCATGTAAATTATGGCCAAAGAACTGAAGTACGAGAATTGCGTTCTTTCCGCAAAATAAAAGACATTTTCAAACCGAAGGACGTTTTGATCGCTGATATTAGTTATCTTACCCAAATCGGCGGTTCCAGCCTTACAGACGAAAATATAGAGATTAAAGATTTTCAGAATGCTAATGAAATTCCCAATACCTACGTTCCCTTCCGGAACACTCATATGATTGCCATTGCAGTCAGTTGGGCAGAAATTATTGGGGCGGACAAGATTTATATCGGTGCTGTGGAAGAAGACAGTTCCGGTTATCCGGATTGCCGGGAAAAGTATTTTAAAGCACTTCAGAAGGCTGTGAATGAAGGCACTAAAAAGGAAACATTGATCGAACTTGTCACCCCGATCATCCATCTGCGGAAGGCTGAAATTATCAAACTGGGTGCAACCTTTGGAGCGCCGTTCGATCTCAGTTGGAGCTGTTATCGCAATAATGATATTGCCTGTGGAAAATGTGATAGCTGCGTTTTGCGGGTGAATGCATTTAAAGAAGCTGGACTCAAAGATCCAATTCCGTATGAAGTTGAACAGAATTGGTGATGATTATTAAACACCGATTCACACCGAGAACACCGAAAGAATTAATTATGTATTCCTCAATTGACAATGTCTTTCTGACGTTTCCGGTACGCTGCTCTTTGGAAGAATCTCGTTTTTACATCGAACGAACACGAAATAATTAATCCCCCTTTGTAAGGGGGAACTAAAGGGGGTTTGATTTGTCCTTTCAATATGCAAACAAAATTATATTAACCTGCATTCTTCTTTCAATTAAACAAAACCCCTCTGCCTGCGGCTTTCTCCCCTTACAAGGGGAGTAGAATTGGTAGTTGCTAAAATATGAAAAAAATCAAAATTATCGGAGCTGGATTAGCAGGAAGTGAAGCAGCTTTGCAACTGGCAGATGCCGGTTGGAAAGTATCGCTTTTCGAAATGCGTCCGCATCAAACCACACCCGCTCACGAAACAGGTAAATTTGCCGAGGTCGTTTGCAGTAACTCCTTTAAATCTAAACTGATAACAACATCTTCCGGGTTACTGAAAGAAGAGATGAAATTATTGGGATGCAAACTGCTGCCTATTGCTGAAAAATGCAGTGTTCCAGCCGGAAATGCTTTGGCTGTGGATCGGGGAAAATTCTCAGAATTAGTAACAGATATTATATCCAAACATCCCAATATCAAAATCATTCGCGAAGAAGTTACAGAACTCGATGATGAACTAACCATTGTAGCAACCGGACCACTCACTTCAGCAAAACTTACCAAAAACCTGATCGAGTTAATTGGAGAAGAACAGCTTTATTTCTTTGATGCTATAGCTCCCATCATGGATGTTGAAAGCCTGGATTATGATGTTGTCTATCGCAAAACACGCTATGATAAAGGTGAAGCTGATTATCTGAATTGTCCTTTCACCAAAGAGGAATATTACGAATTTGTGGAAGCTTTGGATGCAGGTGAGAAACACGAAGCACATGAATTTGAAGCTGAGTTTTTTGCTGATATCAAGTTCCGGTTTTATGAAAATTGTACGCCTATCGAAGAACTGGCTCGAAGAGGAAAAGATACTTTACGTTTTGGCGTGATGCGCCCGGTGGGATTGGAAATTCCCGGAACGGATAAACGACCTTATGCAGTAATTCAATTGCGAGCTGAGAATAATGAAAATACTTCTTATAATCTGGTTGGCTGCCAGACGATGCTGAAATATGGTGAACAGCAACGGATATTCCGCTTAATTCCCGGCTTGCAGAATGCTGAGTTTTTGCGATTTGGTTCGATCCATCGAAATACATATCTGAACGGTCCGCATATTCTCAATCCGGATTTATCGTTGAAAGCAAAACCGAATATCTTCATTGCCGGGCAACTGGCTGGTGTGGAAGGTTATGTGGAATCAATTCTGGGTGGAATGTTGGTAGCAAGAAATGTTTCTAAGCTGGGGCTTGGAAACGAGAGAGATTTATTTAGGATTCCGCATCTTTGCGAAACAGGAGTTTCGCAGGATAATTGCGTTCCCAAAGAGGGCTTTGGGAACGAGAAGGATGCTACGGAGTTTAGGAACGAGAGAAAGTATATTGAACTTGACTGTCATATTGAGCGTAGTCGAAATATGCAGTCATTTCCAATTAATCTATCCTTCGACTCCGCTCAGGATGACATTAATCTTTTACCGGAAACTACTATCAGCGGTCAGCTCTGGCGACATCTGATAATTCCCACAGAAAACTTCCAACCGATGAATGCGAATTTTGGTTTGCTGCCGTCCTTTGAAAAAAAAATAAGAGATAAAAAACTGAAGAAGCAAATGCTGGCAGAAAGAAGTTTAGAAGATCTAAAGAAATTCAATCAATCATTGAAGTAAAAACTATTTTCGAATCTTCTATTTCCGACTGAACGGGTGATCAACTGTTCCCAAACCGTAAGAATCCGGGGGAAAGAGAACACCTTTTTTCACTTTCACTAAACCTTGGAACGGATCATCAGCGAGATCGAAATGACCATCCAGATCTGCATAAAAAATATTGGGACGGCTCAGGGCAAAATGCAATCCTGCACAAATTCCCAGAGCAGATTCATCCATGCAGCCCACCATGGCTTCGATGCCGGCGGCTTTAGCTACCGAATTTATATGGACAGCTTCTGTGATACCACCAACTTTCATCAGTTTGATATTGATCAGATCCATGCATTCATTGCTGGTGAGTCGGAAAACATCATCTAACGTCATGAGGCTTTCATCGGCCATCACCTGCACGTGAATATTAGTCGTCACTTTTTTTAAGAGTTCTTCATTTTTACTGTTCGTCGGTTGTTCCAGCAATTCAATATCCGCTGATTTGGTGCTTTGGATAAATTGCATGGAATCTTCCACCGAGTATCCCTGGTTGGCATCGAATCTTAATTCTACAACATTTCCAAATTTCTCCCGAAACTTTAGCACTTTTTCAATATCGGATTCCAGATCGTTGCCGCCTTTCAATTTGAGAATGTTGAATCCCTGCTTGATGAATTTCTCAGCTTTATCCAGAGTTTCCTGCAAGGGCAGAATGCCAATAGTAATGCTGGTGGGAAAGGAATCGCGATATCCACCCAGAAACTGGTATAATGGCATCCGTGCATATTGAGCCAAAATGTCGTAAATCGCCATATCAGCCATGGCCAGAGCAGAAGGATTTCCGGTAAGCAGGTTTTTCATTTCATCATTGATAAGTGCGTAATGAAAGGGATTCCGCTCTTTTAAATACGGCTCAATTATTGTGGAATATTTTTCCAGAACTGTTGCAGTTGTTTCACCGGTAACCGGCAGGTCAGGAGCAGCACAACCCCAGCCGATAAAGCCTTTATCCGTGTAAATCTTCAAATATACATTCGAGCATTTATGCACCGTTTCGTAGGCTATTTCATAAGATTCCTGCAGGCGCAGATCCACTTGCCAGCATTCTAATTTTGTGATCTTCATGTTTTAGTTTATCAGCTCCTCGGCAGCAGGTTTTCGATAATTTTCAGAAGATCATCTGCATCATTCACCAGCACATCAAAACAGGGCAAGCCGATTTTTTGGGAAATTTTATCACATTCCGCAGGAATATCTTCATAAGGAATGTTCTCATGATTCAAGGTGATGGCGATCACTTTTTTACCGGAGATCATTTCGATTGCTTTGATCTGTTCGAGCGGCGGATGCAAAGGATAACCGGGAAATCCATCGTATTCCAGGCGGCGGGAAGCATGCTGCAAAATTACATAATCTGGACGACCTGCTGCCAGAATTTCAAATCCACCCGGATACGCCGGGTTCATCAAACTGCCCTGACCTTCTATGATGATCACATCGGGATGTTCATTTTGCCAGGCAGAATAAACAGCATATTCGATTTCGCCAGCTACAAAATCATTGATGATCGAATCCATCACGAGAGAATATTTAGCACCCTGCATCCAGGCAGTCTGTCCGGTTCCAACCAATTCTGCTTTTTTGCCTTTGGCCAGCATTCCATTCACGAGTATCCAGGCGGTGGTGCGTTTGCCCACGGCAGAATCCGTTCCAAGAACAGCCAGTTTAAGGCAATTCACCTTTTCGATGTTTCCGGTGAAAAAATGGAGATCCTTGATTTCCGGCGGTTTGCGAATATCGCGAATTTGACAGTTATTATCTCTGGCAAGCTGCATCAATTCAGCGTTTTCCGTCAGGAAATCATGCAATCCGCAATCGACGTTCAAACCTAATATGAGAGCAGCTTTCACATTTTCTAAACCTTGTTTGGAAAGCCTGCCGCCATCGGGTGCTAAGCCGATGACCATGAATTTTGCCGGATTTCCGCTTTTGGCAGCTAACGAAACTGCTGATTGCAGATCAGCAACTATCGGAATGTTCTTCTTAACTTGATCCAGAACTTCTCCTGCATCCTGCCCGGCATAACGTGAGTCAATGACAGCCAGTACATTATAACGTTTGGTGAAGCGAACCAGACCATGAGCGGTTTTACCGTTGGGTGTGTTGAAAGCTCCTTCGCAGTAAACTATTGCATTTCCATCTAAAACTTTTTGCATTATTGTTTTCTCCCTGTCAGGACAGCTACATAACGATCCGGTTCCAGATCATGACTGGCATTGTATTCCAAAAGAGCAATTAAACTTGATGTGGAAGCCGGTAAAACCTGTAAACCTTCTTTTTCTTTCAATTTTTTAGTCTGGATAAGCATTTTTTCATCGCTCACGTCAAAGGCTTCGCCCTTCGTTTGCTTGAGTGCGTATAAAGCTTCTTCGCCATCGAAACTGTGCCAGTTGATCAGCGGTTCGTTCACCTTGGTTCCTTTAATTTTTTCAGGAACGAGATCGATGCATCTTTCCAGGTTATTGCGGAATGAATAGATTATCGGATTTTTATGGCTGGCAGAAGCAGCGATCAATTTGGGAATGTTGGAGGTTTTCCCTTTCTTGTATAAACTGACGAAACCACGGTAAATTCCGGCCAAAAGAGTCCCATTGGAAACAGGAACTGCCACGATCTTGGGTGCATCGCGAAGTTGATCGTAAATTTCATAGGATATTTCGGCGTAAGCTTTGATTTGAAGAGATGTGTTCACTCCTCCCGGATTAGCATCATACCAGGTTTTTTCCAAAGCAATTCGGCTGGAAAAGGCTACAGCATCTTCATAGGAACCAGCGTAACTTTTCACGATTGCACCGAAGTTTTCCATCTCTTTAACCCGCAGAGTATGAAATGATTCAGGGATGTAAATTATGCATTTCAAACCTGCTAAGTTGGCTGCTAATGCCACCGACGCTCCATAATTTCCACAGGACGCCAGTGTGATCGTATCAAACTCACGCCGCAAAGCATCATGACACTGAGCAAAAGCAATGCGGTCTTTTTGAGTGCCGGTGGGATTGCCGCCTTCAAATTTGAGGTATATCTGCCGCATTCCAGCATCCCGTTCGATGTTTCTGGCTCGGGTAAATGATGTGTCTCCAACTTCCAGGTTCATGATATCTTCATACGATTCGATGCGGTCGATCAGAGAAAAATTCTTATTTTGGACATCGGTAATAAGTTGTTTGGTTTCTTTGGAAAAGGATAATTCACCGGGAATAGCTCCATCCAATAAAGAGCGATAATTTTGCATTTTTCCTCACTTTGAATTTTTATATTCAATCATTTCCACTTATATCAAAAGCTCAGTTCTCATCTTTGAAGTCAAGCAATAAGATGACGACTCGCAATTGGTTATCTATGTTTCGTTGCTCTGCAGCCGGATTTTTCATTTCATCCATCAGTGGTGATTATTCATTTTCTACCCTGATCGAGACGATCAGCAGAAACATCCGGTTCAATCGAGACAATTGAACCAACGGACTAAGATAGCCTGATTTGCTTGATTATCATTCTTCAGTAGTTATGCCAATTTTTATAAGAAGAAAAATTCAATGCACCAGCAGATAAACCGCCAGAATCGTACTGATATCAGCTATGGTATGGGAAATGACGGGCACCAGAAGTCCGTCCAATTTCGTGGCTAATTTCCGCCAGGAATTTGCACCCCAAAACAGCGTGAAGAAAGCAACCAAGGCGAAAACAGGTTTGATGAACAGCAGCAGCACAAACACATGATAACCGGCAAAGAACAGATCGGAAAGGATCGGATGTTTGAGTTTGGAAGGCAGCAGATCGCGCCAGTAAAATTCCTCCAGCCAGGGCGTGATGAGCGAATAATACAAGATCAGCAGCAGCCAGTTGCTGTCGTTCAAACCAAGTTCTGCCAGTTTAAGGGAAAGATCGCTGCCGGCCGGAGAAATGAACTTCCACAAATAATAGATCAAAAAACCATTTATTGCACAACCAAAAGTAATCAAAACAGAATATTTCAACGACCAGCCTTGAACCAGAGTTTTGAATCTGTGAGTGTTTTTTCCGAAAACCGCGATCAATAAAATTGCCGTATGATAGGAAACCATCGCGATCCAGAGATTTTGGAAAAGGTATAATCCCGGAATGATGGTGAGATAGGGAAGGATGATGAAAATGGAGAAATTCTTGTTCATTATTATTTACTCAACTTCGGTTCTAAGATTTTCATTGGTAATGTTTCGAGTGTGCGGTGCTCTTCTTGCTTTTCTTCTTGCTAAATGTGGAGCGCTTGTTACAAGCATCATCAAACCTTTATAATTATCAAGTTTCATATAACTAACCATCATTTAGATTTGAAAAGATCACCTTTAATCTTAAAACATATCATCGTCTTTCGAGTATCACTTTGTTTCCAATCAGTAACAAATGGGAAATTAATATTTAGGATTAAATCAAATCCATAAATTTTGTATGATATTTGTGGAGCAAAATCTACTAAAAACATTTTTTGATTATTTGTAACTTCAATTGAGGAGCTTTCTTTTGTTATGCCTTGACCAGAAGATATAGACTTGAATAAAGTTGATAGCGTAAGTTTTTCATTTATAAAATAATCATAACTACCACCAATAAATAGAATATTGCCATTCTTAATTTTAAATTTAATATCATTATATTCTTGGGTGCTATAAGTATTAAATTTATAGAACATTTGTCCTTCGAATTGAGAATTGTCTAATTTACTAAAGAAATGATAATCAAAAATAAAATCTGTAGAGCCAGAACCTAAAGGTGTTAATTTATCTATTAGAGTATTTTTATATTTACCTAATGGGATTTTTAAATATAAATCAATAGTATGTTTATTGTTTGAATAATCACCGAATTTAAAACCATATCGCAATAACCCATCACCAAAACCTGAGTTTTCTTTAAGATCATTTTCATCTTTGATTAATTTTTTTAGAAAATATGGAAGTTCAAAAGATATTATTGAATTATCAAATAATACTTCGAGAGGTAAGCTTATGAAATTATTATTCATACAGAAATTAGCATTAAGCCCTAAATTAAAAATTGAATTAGAGTTATAAATATTCGTTGATGAATACCCAGAAGAGCCAGAATTTGAATTTATTAAGTTCGTCAAAGTCGGGTCTGTTATTGTGTAATTATTATTTTGAATATAAGTTGCTATTTCTCCAGAGCTTAAATCATCTGGGTCTCCCAAATTATTGCTTGAACCGCTCGAATGTGAAGAATGTGATCCATGCGAACCGCTCGAATGTGAAGAATGTGAAGAATGTGAAACATGAGAGGAATGAGAATAACAAATCTGACCAAAATGTTTATCAAAATTGAGATGCTCTAATATAAAAGGAACTTTACTTATTGATTCAACATTTTCTTTATTAAAAGAATTACTTCTTTTTGTGAAAGCTATAAGTTTTGTTACGGGGAAAAACAAAAGATTAATAAACATAAAAAGGGAGACTATTTTTTCTTTTACATTTCTCATTTTGATACCTTCAACTCGGTTATTGGATTAATATGGCTGCTATAATGACTTTTTGAAGTACTAAAGAAACCACCACAATTATCTTTTTGATTACAACGATTGCACTCTTTTATGTTAATATTTTTCCAAGAAGAAATTGATTTTCTGCTAAATTTCCAAAGACTTTTATCCAAAACACAAAGTTGATGATTAAAAATTGAAAAATTCATAAATCGTTGATTTAGAATTAAAGCAGTTTCTTTCAAAATTTGATTATAATCATAGGGATCAATCCATAAACTATCAAAATTGTTCATTGCGTTGCCTTGATATTCCATACCCATTAAAGCAATGTGGCTAACAAAAGGTAAATTACGATATATAAATTCTGCAAGTTGAGGAAGTCTTTCAAAATTTTGTTTATGAATAACAATTCTTAATTCTATTATCTGCTGAAACTTTGCTAAATTATAAAATCCTTTTATTGTTTTATAAAATCCTTCTGAACCTACTATTTCATTATGAATTGAGCTAATATCAGAATATAAAGGAATATGAAAAGATAGTTCTGGATGATTAATTAACATTATTTCTTTCACATATTCAATATCGCTTAATAAAATACCATTTGTCAAAATCTCAATTTTTGTTTTTTTTAGTTTGCTCTTGCACAAATTTAAAAGAGCTAAAAACTCATCTCTTATTAATGTAGGTTCACCACCTGTAAAAGCTAAAAATTCCGTTTTGGAATCTATCATAGAAATTAGTTTTTCATTTCGTTCGTAGAAGTTTTCTTTATTCTGTTCATATTGCGGGCACATTATGCAGGAACAATTACATAAGTTTGTAATGAAGATTAAGTTAGAATCAGAATTGCATTCATATAAAAATGTGATTTTACCAGAAGGTTCAACTTGAATAATATCTCCAGATTTAAAAATCGATGTATCAACAACTTGAATTATTTTTTTTGAATTAGTAATTTTGTTATTGTTGCTTATAATTTGAATTTTAGAGTAAACATTGTTCTTTTGTGGAATTAATAAAATGATCTTTTCACCAATAAGTTTGATTTTTCCTAATATGCTATTCTGAATATTACTGATTTTACCAGAAGTCGTTTTCATGTTTATAATTCGACCTGTTTTAAAGAACGTCGAGTAATCCAAGACCAAAAGACATTCATAATTTTTGAATCATTCTTCTCAATTATTTCCAGCAAAAAAATAATAATCTGTCTGTTTTTGTGGCAAAAATTACTTAACATTCTGTTTCCAATTATATCATTTTGCTCAACATAATTTCTTACAGGATCTGCTCCGCAATAAGGAACAAAAGGACAAGAACTACATTCGGGCAAAGTTTCAGCAATTGAGTTTTTAATAAAATTCTTAATCTTCTCACCAGAAAATATCTCTTCGTAATCTTGATTAATTGAACCAAGGTAAAATGTGTCATCGCCTGTTTCTGCTAACATTCTTCCTTCATCAGAAGCATAAATTTTGCCATCATAATTATAAAGAGCACAGCTTAAACCTAAACCCGCAGGTGATTGTAAATCAACAAAAGCTGTAGAAAAAGGAGTGAGTATCTTTTTAAGAATTATTGCTGAATATTCTTCCACGAGAAAATATCCATCAATATTGATTTGGATAATGTACAATAAGGAGTTTTTATAATATTCAATGAATTCATTTGTAGAATATTCTAATTCACTTCTATTTTTGATTGCTAACCCAAAAGGATTTAGAGCTCTTAAAAAAATAGAATGAAACTGATGATTGATATATTCATTAATAATTTCTCTGTAATTTGATAATCCTATTTTAGTCACTGTTAACAATGCTGAAATTCGATCAATTCCTAAAATGCTTCTTGTGAGTTTCAATTTATCGTCGAATAAGTCAAAAGAACTTATGCTATTTCTTAATGGTCTGTTTCTATCGTGTATTTCTTTTGGCCCGTCTAAAGATGTAGAAATCCAAATCGGATGTTTACTAATGAATTTAAGCTGCTCTTCGTCGATTAATGTTAAATTAGTGCAAATGACAAATTCTAAATTCTTATGATAAAATTTACTCAATTTTTCTGAATATTTAATTATCTTTTTAATTAAGTCAAATTGCAAAAGAGGTTCACCACCTTGAAATTCAATCTTAATATTATCTGAACGGGATTGGAAAATTAAATGGATAATTTTTTTCGCAGTTTGGAAATTCATAGTACAATTTTTAGTTGAAGAATCTTTGCTTGAAACTTGGCAATATAAGCATTTTGAATTGCATTTCAGTGTTGGAACAATCATATGGAGAATTGTAAAATTGAGAATGAAATTCTTTTTTGTGCGAAATTTAGTAGCGAGAATTTCAATTGTTGATTCAAGATTAGATGGCTTAACGATAAAGAACTGTGAAATTAGGTTGTTATAGATTTCACTATTCTCTTTAATTTTCTTATTAATTAAAGATTGAAATTCATTTTGTTCAAGAAATACATATTCTCCCGTATCATTTGATAAAAAGTATTTTGAATTAATTTTACAAAATCTAAATGGTAAGAAGCTATACATTAATTTTTCTTTAGTTTTGTTGGGAATGCAGTATCAATAATTATTTCTCGAATACTTTTCATTTCTTTTTCTAAATCTTCTCTTATTTGCTGATCAATTAATTCATTACAGAATAATTGAGATATTTCATTCAAATTGAATAATTATTTGAATAAATTTATTTTGCAAAGCCAAAATAGCCAAACAGCAAGCCAAAGCAGATCATAAGAATTCCCCAGGCAAGAGAAGGCTTGTAGTATTTACTTAAACAAGAAAGGATTTTTGGAAAGACAACCACAATTATTCCCCCAATAAGAAATGCCCAACTGATAATCGTAATTAGTAAAGTCCAATTATTGACCCAGTTATTATGGTATTTGACTAAGACCAGGCCAATGATTGTACTTAAAGATCCGGCAAAGAAAGTAAGGGCCGGGGATTTGTTAAAGTCGGCAGCAATATCTTTGAAATTGATTTGTCCGGTTAATACAGCAATGCCGCCGGATATATATATAACGGCAATTATTTTTGCCACTAATATTGATAGTTCCATAATAGTCTCCTGTTTGTGATTCTAATATTTCTGCTAATGTTTGGCACGCCACGTTCTTTCAGATTCCTTCTTGCTCTATGCTGGCACGTTTGTTACACCCATTTCTTTAGATTATTTCTGTTACACTTTCATATAAATCAGTGAAATGGTTTTGCCGTAATCTGAATTTTGTTCCGTGATTATGTCCTGTTCTTGCATCAAAATCAATTA
>JAUSOT010000153.1 GCA_030656075.1 Candidatus Cloacimonadales bacterium | reverse complement strand
GGGGTTTAGCAATCAGTTTTTTTTCGCAGAGCGGAGAAGTTGCATTCCAACGCGGAGCATTGGAACGAGAAAACTCTTCTCTGTGATCTTTGCTTTTGCCTTTCGTCTTTGTTCTTTGCTCTTTTAGTCTTTCTACTTTCTACTTTCTGCTTTCTGCTTTCTGCTCTTAGAACTGCTCCACAAACTCATTCCCGCAAATTTTCCAACCATCGAAAGTTTTATAAAAATAAGAAAGATCACCCTTTTCTGTGGATGGTTCTGTGAATTCTTCATCTCCCAAATATAATGTGAAAGCAACTGATGCAAAATCTCCATTAAGGTCAATATACAGATCATCGAAATCGAGCGTCGGATACTGATTCCGACGCAGTTCCCAGACAACTTCCTCGACTTGATAATCATCGCCGTTATGTAAAAAATTCGGATGAAAATGCTCCATGATCCCAGGTAGATCACCAAAATTATAAGAAGATCTAACTTTCTCAAAAATCTCTTCAATCTCTGCTTTGGCAATTTCTTTTGGCGAAGAAGTCTCACACGAACTCAATGAAACAACCAGGATCAAGATTAACAGCAATTGCTTCATCTTCTTTCCAGTACGATCACATTTTCGATGTGATAAGTATTGGGAAACATATCGAAAGGTTGCATCACTTTTGCTTCAAATCCTTTTGCCAGAAATTTTGCCACATCCCGCTGCTGGGTGGTGGGATCGCAACTTATGTAGATGATCTTGCTTGTATATCCTGGAATAGCTGAAATTATCTTACCATCCAATCCCTTACGAGGAGGATCGAAGATTATCGTGTCAAAATTCTCTTCCAGTCCGGGTAAAATATCTTCTACATTTCCCGCCAGAAAACGGCAATTACTTTGATCATTCAGCAGAGCATTTTCAACGGCATCTGCCACAGCATTTTTATTATTTTCAATCCCAGTAACGTTTTCTACAATGTCAGAAACGTAAATTCCTATAGAGCCAACACCACAATAGGCATCGATTATATTCTTACTTTGCATCAGATTAG
>JAUSOT010000140.1 GCA_030656075.1 Candidatus Cloacimonadales bacterium | reverse complement strand
TCCAGTATGCGTCTTTTAATCCAGTAAGTAGCGTCACTGCTGAATTTTGCACCTTTATCGCCTTCATATTTATCGGAAGCTGCCAAAAGTCCGATCAGTCCTTACTGCTCCAGGACGTCTAGTCGAAGTCCCAATTTGTTGTATTTGGCTGCAATGCTGCGCACCAGCGGCAAATATTCAACGACGATTTTATCTTTGTTCATTATTTTATACTTTTGGAATGCTTATCTTGAACTTCGTTCCCTTCCCAACTTCGCTTTCTATCTCGATCGTTCCGTCATGCAAATTAACGATGTGTTTAACTATGGAAAGCCCCAAACCGGTTCCGCCCATTTTGCGGGAACGAGATTTATCAACCACGTAAAATCTCTCAAACACACGGGGAAGATGTTTCTGGTTGATACCGCTACCTGAATCTAAAACTTCAAAAATCGTCGATTCAACATTTTCCACAACGATTACTTTTATAGAGCCATCTTTCGTATATTTAATGGCATTATCGATCAGGTTGATGATAACTTGTTCAAATTTGAATCTATCTGCATGAAAATAATTTTCTCGGGTCTGAATATCGATCGCAAGTTCGATTTTCTTTTTCTTCAATCTGAATTCAAAGATATTAACGATATTCTGCAGGAAATCTGCAGTTGTGATTTTCTCTATTTCAAGGTCTTCGATATGTTCCAACCGGGAAAGCGTGAGCAAGTCATTGACGATGTTGATCAGTCTATCGGTATTACGTTTGATCACATCCACTAAAGCAAGTTGATCTTTACTCAATTCTTCTTCGAGCGTTTCCAGATAACCCTTTATGGATGTGAGAGGGGTACGGAGTTCATGAGAAACATTCAGTACAAAATCCCTTTTGATCATTTCTAATTTGCGGAATTCGGTTATGTCATACAGAATGAAAACGGTTTCTCCGGTTAAATTTGAATATGATGTGCTGGCTAAAAACCGGCTGTCTTTCAAATCTAGCTCTTCTGTGATGTTGGCAGGATTTTGAAATATACGGTCCGACAGATCATAAAGCTCTTTGTTGCGGATCACATTCCAGAAATACTGGTCTTTCACATTTCGCTGATCGACCAATCGAGTGAAGCTGTTGTTGGAAATGGTAATGAGTCCTTTCTTATCCTGGATCCAGATCGCTTCTTTGATCGATTCGATGATAATATTAAAACCTTCTTTGTGCTTGGAAAGTTTGGTTTCATATTTTTTCAAGCGAACAGTCAGGATATTCAGGTCGATGAAAATCTGCTGGAATTCATTGAGGGTGATTTCCGGCAGTTCATAGTATTTGTTTTCCGAAACCTGCTGCAGATGTGAGCCGATCTTTTCCAGAGGCTTGGTGAGAAAGCGTATATAAAAGTAGGCAATTAGCAGCACGAAAAATGTGATAAACCCAAATAGAATATAGTAAGAATTGGCAGGAAGCAGACTCGACTTTAAAATCATAATTATTACTGCATAAACCAAAATAAGAATGACGAATTTACGAAATGTTTTTTTGAAAATATTCATCTTAAACTTCCAATTTGTATCCGACACCGCGAACGTTTTTGATCAGATCGCCTGCTTTTCCCAGTTTTTCGCGCAGGTTTCGAATGTGCACATCGATCGTTCTATCAACTACGATTTTATCATTTCCCCAGAGATGATCCAGAATCTGATTTCTGGAATAAACCCAACCTTTTCTGCCGGCCAAAAGTTCAACGATCTTGAATTCAGTGGAAGTAAGATCCAGTTTTTTATCTTCCACGAAAACCTGGAATTTTTGCAGATCGATCTTGAGAATATTGCCGACTTCAATTGTCTTCTGTAATTCTTTTTTCACTTCTCCCCGCCGCAGAACAGCTTTCACGCGGGCAACCAGTTCACGTGGCGAGAAAGGTTTGATTACATAATCATCTGCGCCGAATTCCAGGCCGAGAATGCGATCCGTCACGTCTCCTCTGGCAGTGAGCATGATGATCGGAATCGAGGAATAACGCTCGTCTTTTTTCAGTTCTTTGCACACATCGAAGCCATCAATGTCCGGCAGCATCAGGTCCAGAACCAGCAGGTCGGGGATGTTTTTATTGAGAAATTTATAAAATTCTCCGGCAATCTCAAATTTCTCTGTAACGAAACCGGCTTTTTCCAAACTGAGCGAAACGAGATTCAGAATATCCGGTTCATCATCCACGATAGCTATCAGTTTCTTCAACTGTTCCTCCGAATATTATTATAAATCACCATTCCTCTAACTTCTATTGGCCGTAAGCTGATCGTGAAAATGTCATGAAATATCCATGTTTAATAGGAAACACACAGGAGAATGATTGAAATGGAAAACCCCCTTTATCCCCCTATTTAGGGGGAAATACGGAATCTCTGATTCTAAAAATTCTCCCCTGATTAGGGGAGATGCCGATAGGCAGAGGGGTTTAATCATATAAAATAAAACCTTAATGTTTCAGCAAATCCTGTAAATTAACATTGGGCAGGTAGCCACGATAGATCTTTTCAAAGGTTCCGTCTTCTTTCAGATCACCAAGAGTAGACTGCCAAACATGCACTACTTCATCCGATGTATCTTTGGACAAAGCGATGTAGAAATAAGTTTGAGTTACGGTAAAGACCGGTTCCAGATCATTCATACTGTATCCGGCTTGACTCACGATCTCCGGAATCGTGACGTCGGTAAAGATGGAAAGCTGCACTTCTCCGTTCATAAGCTGTTTAACGTTATTTGTGGGAGCGGGGGAGCTGATCAGATTTGTAAAACCTTCACTTTTTAAATACTGTTCCGTAAACCAGTCGGTCGTAGTGGCTATAGCTGCTACTTTTTTAGCTTCTTTCAGATTTTTTATTTTTAATCCCGAGCCTTTTTTGGCATACAAAATAGAACTGTTTTTTCCTACTGGTCCCACCCATTTGAACAGGTTTTCCCTTTCCTGTGTTCGTTCCGCACTGAACAGAACTACGTTGGGATGTACCAAAGCCATATTGTAAGCGTTTTTCCAGGACGTTAAATTTATGTTATCCGGTATTTCCAGGCGTAAAGCGATTTCTCTAACCATGTCTGTAACAAATCCTGACGGCTTACCATCTTTCATAAAAGTGATGGGCGGATATTCTTCGGTAATCATCTGGATTATACCGGGAAGAGTTTCCGAGGGAAGCCACTTCGAATAAATTTTTGTAAATGTGCCGTCCTGCTTCATCTCATTCAAAGTTGTTTGCCAGCCAGCAACGATATCGGGTGAAGTTTGCAGGGAAAAAGCTATATAAATGAGATCGGTGGAGAGGGTGAACACGCTCTCCAGATCATCCGTTTGAGCACCGATTTTTTGCAGCATAATTGGCATGGTTGTGTTCGTACTCACTAATAACTCGGTTTCCCAGTTGAACAATTTACCCAGAGCTGTTGCTTCATCTACCGAGCTATCAAGATTCGTGAAACCTTCCTGTATAAGTACTTGTTCCGAATAATAATCTTTAACCGTAGCAATTTTATAGACTTTTTTGGCTTCGTCCAAATTTGCAATTTTGAGACCGGATTTCTTAACCGCATATAAATTTGTAGATAACGCTGCAATAGGTCCTACCCACTGCAACTTGTCTTTTCGTTCCGAGGTCATGGCGGTGGAGAAGAGGACTGTATTTGGTTCTTCGAGCACTGCTTTATAACCCTTGTCCCACTTGACCAGGTGGATTTCATCATCCCTGCCGTTTCTGTGCATAATTTCCCGGACAATTTCTGTGGATAAACCGGTGATCATGCCATTTTCCAGGAAACTTAACGGTGGATACTCTTCGGTGAAAATGTTCAATTTAGCTACCTCTTCAGCGTTTAGCTGAACCGAGCTGGTAAAGCTGGAAACGATAAACCAGATCGTCATGATTATACAACCAATATTTTTCATATATCTCCCTCCTATTATTTATTATCTAAAGCCTTTTTCATATTTCATAACTTACTAATATAATACAAGTTATATTCTGCAAAATCATCCTGACTACCTCCTAACCGACAGCACAAAGTTAACTTCTTCTAAATCACATAATTAGCATAGTAATTAAATTTATTAATTTAG
>JAUSOT010000139.1 GCA_030656075.1 Candidatus Cloacimonadales bacterium | reverse complement strand
CCGTCCAGGTGATCATATTCATGCTGCAGAGCCCGGGCAAAAAGTCCTTCACCTTCATATTCCACCTGTTCACCTCTTTCGTTCAAACCTCTGATCTTAACAAATTCGGCGCGGGGAATTTTTTCGTAAATATCCGGCAGGCTCAGACAGCCTTCTTCCATATCTGTGGTCCCGTCAAATTCGATGAATTCCGGATTGATGAGAACGACTGGATCTTTCTTGCCGTTTTCCTTGAACCAGAAAGCATCTACAGCAATAATGCGCAATGATCTTCCCACCTGAGTTGCAGCCAATCCCACTCCATCGGTTTCGTACATTGTGTGCACCAGATCGGCAATGAATTCCTGCAATTCCGGTGTAATTTCCGCTACAGGTTCGGCTATTTGACGCAAAACTCTGTCGCCGTAAATTCTGATCGGCAGTATTTCAGGTTGATTATTTTTCATTTAATTTACCTGTTATTCAAATATAACAATTCCTAATTGCTCCCCTTTGTAAGGGGAGATCCAGAGGGGTTTTCTAAATCAAAAATCAATTTACGCTTTCTTCTCTTCCTGCGGTACAAAACCAACAATGGCATTTTTCTGAAATTCGATCTTGGTAGTTTCATCCACGCGCAGCACGATGATGTTCTTTTCTTTTTTGATGTTTACGATCTTGCCGATGATGCCGCCGTTGGTGATGACAACATCGTTGATCTTTAAATTTCCCAGCATTGCCTGAAGCTCTTTTTGTTTCTTTCTCTGCGGACGAATTATCAGCAGATACAAAATGGCGAACATGAGAATGAACGGAAAAAATTGCGCCAGCATATTTGGTTTTGGCGGACCATCTGTTACAGCTTGCATTAAACTATAAAACATTGCGTCTCCTTTTTTTTTCTTTTCTACTTAATTTAGCTTCCAAGTATTTTCTTCTTTTTAGTATTAAATTCTTCTTCTGTTATGATTCCTTTATCGCGAAGTTCGGCTAACTTCTCCAATTCATCAAGTTCAGATTTTTGTGATTTCGTTATTGATTCATTTTCAGAATGATTTGTGTTTTTTTTAGCTGACATTAAAAATATACCAACAACTATTGTGAGAATATTAACCCAAGTCTGAAAAGATATTACAAATATATAAAATCTTCCGTTTGCTTGAATGAAAGCTAAAATAAAACTAATCATAAATATTCCACCTATCAAGGCTAAAACTATTCCTATTATTCTCAAAATCAAAATAATTCTTAATGCTTTTTTTTCATTTTGCATTCTATCAACTTTTGGTTTTACAATAATAAAATAAATTATCGCTACAAAAAGGATTAATAAAAACGGTGGTGCTTGTTCTGTACCTTGTGGTGCTGCCGAACGAACTCCTGCCTGCATTAAACTATAAAACATTGTGTCTCCTTTATTTTTACATTATTTTTGAATGAACTAAAAATATTAATCTGATGCCCAGATTTGCATAAATCCCGGCCATCAGGTCGTCTGCCAGCACTCCCCAGCCTTTGGGAAGCCTCTGCAGCAGATTCACAGGTTCCGGTTTGAAAATATCAAAAATCCGGAACAGGATAAAACTAATTATCAAAACGGTAAGCGTTTTGGGCAGGAAAGCAACTGCCAGCATATAACCCCAAAACTCATCGAGCACGATCTTACCATTGTCGTGTCCCAATTCTATTTCTGCTTTGGAAACGAAAAACACAGAAATCACACTAAGAATCAATACACTTATCACAAAATACAAATTCGCCGGAAAGTTTTCAAACCAACCATACGGCAGCAGCCAGTAAACACAGGCGGCTAGGATCGTTCCTGCTGTTCCCGGTGCTTTGGGAATATACCCCACTCTGAAGAGAGTGGAAATCAAAACTGAGAAATTCATCTCTGTCCCCTTTCGTAAGGGGGAATCAAAGGGGGTTTGCTATTACCTGTTTTAACGCTTTTCATTTTCTTATTCTCAGAATTTTTATTGATATAACAAAACCCCTCCGGAAACTTCGTTTCCTTCTCCCCTTCCAAAGGGAGTATTTATTCTTCTATCAAAATTTCCACGTAACTGTTCTGAACGAGTTCTTTCATCCAGTTGTCATAGAGCTCCAGTTCTTTTTGGTTGGTCACCAGGTTACGCAGTTTATCATAAATTTCATTATATTCATAAGGCCTTTCCGGAACAGATTTCAATTTGGCAAAAATGTAGAGATTAGTATCTTCCCTGATCAGTCCGGTGTGTTGTCCCATTTCGATATTCTGCAGATGTTCTTTGAAAAGATCGGGATATTGATCTTTGACGAATTCACCGATAATTCCGCCTTTTACAGCAGTGGTATCATCTTGGGAATATGTCTTTGCCAGTTCTGAAAAATCTTCTCCTGTATCCAATTTCGCCAGAACATTTTCCATTAAGGTAATTGTGGCAGTGATATCGTTTTCAGTAGCATCAACTTTTAACAGGATATGGCTGGCCTTCACTTCATCTTCTCTTTTCACATCCACCTTGATGATATGATAACCGAACTGAGTTTCCACAACATCACTGATTTCACCCGGCATCAAAGAAAAAGCGACATCTTCAAAAGGTTTTACCATCGTTCCTTTGCCAAAAAAGCCCAAATCTCCGCCTTTTGCAGCCGAAGGACAATCACTGTATTGTCTGGCTAATTCGGCAAAATCTTCTCCATCAAGCAATCTGTTACGAATCATGTTAATTTTTAAAAGTGCTTCTTTCCTGGTATCTTTGCCCGGTTCGATCGAACGCATGATCATGCCGATTTCCACCATTTCCGGCCGGGGAGGGATTTCAGCTTTATGTTCTTCGTAATATTCCTCTACTTCTACATCGGTGATATGTACTTTATTTTTGATCTCGTTATTAATTATCTGTTCTTTCAGACGTTGTTCCGTAATCATTTGAATGTAATATTCCTTCAATTCCAGAACGGTGAGATTCGCTTTTTTCAATTCCTTTTTGAATTCATATTCCGATTCAAATTGCGCAGAAATCTTCTGAATCTGTTCCTCTGCCAATTGGCGAACCTGTTCTTCATCGACATCATATTCTTCTTTTTTTGCCTGCTGCACTATCAATTTGGACTCGATCATATCGTTCAGAATGTCATATTCCGTAATATCTTCGTTTATCATTCCGGCAGCTTCAAGTTGTTGGATACACCTTGCCAGATCACTTTGCAGGATAACCTCACGGCCTACTTTGGCTACGATCCTGTCCAAAACCTCTGCCTGCAGGCAAAGCAGGATGGCCAGCATTCCCAGTATCAAGATTATTTTCTTCATTTTATCTCCTGAAAAATCTTATTTATTTTTATTTTTTCTTTGGACTTGCCCCGATAGCAAAGCTTGGGGCGAGAACAAATATTTAAGAAGCAATTCTCGACTCACATTTGTTTCACTTCATTGCGAGTCAAGTCTCGCTAATCTATATTTATGTCTTTCTGAATTTATGTCTTTCTGAGGTATTCTTCAACGAAAATTCTCACGAAGAATCTCATAAAAAGCGAGATACTTCCAGCCTGCACCGCCGAAGCCAGGCGAAGGCATGAGAACGACGTGCAAGAAACGTCAGGAAGACAAAAACACTCTATCTTTTTTTTAGTGCTAATCTGTGGTTTCAACCTTTCATAAAGAAATCTCTACTTCAGATTTCTTTTTCAATTCTTCGATCAGGTTTTCATAAGTTTCCTGCTGTTTTTGCTTCAGCAGAGTTGCCCTGATATTTTCGATCACTTCCACAAAAGTTTTATCGGTGGAAACCGTTTTTTCATCATAAAAACGAATAACATAAAATCCACCATCCGCCTGAACTGTTTGCCAGCGATAGATTTTCAATTGAGTTAAAGCGTTCCACAATTCGCTGTTAATTTTCTGCTGGGAAACAAAACCCAAATAACCGCCAGCCTTACCGATGTTTTCCTGGGAATATTTGATGGCAGCATCTTTGAAAGATGTTTCATTGATAGCTGTTTTCACTTCATCCAATTTAGCTTCATCCGTGATGAAAATCCTCTGTACTGCATATTCTTTGTGGCTTTTCTGAAACTGACTTTTATGCACGCGATAATAATTGAAGAGATCGTCTTCGGAAACTTTTATCTCAGCCATTTTCTGAGCAATGAGAGCGTTGGCTTTGATATTTTTTTCTGCAGTTATAATTTTGTTTTTGATCTGTGGTGTGTAAGAAATACCAAGATTATCTGCTTCCTGGGCAAGAATCGCCAGTTTGATCCAATCCTGCACAAATTGTTCTTTAGCTTTTTTGGAAAGTTCTTCCCATTGGTTTTCCGTGAAATTTGCTTTCATGTCTTCGATGAAAAGCTTTTCATGATTCACCCGGGCAACAACATAATTCTCTTCATTGCTTTGCCGGCAGGAAAACACCAACATAGAAACGATAAATATAAAAAGTGCCCTTTTCATGGTTTCTCCTTTTTTTTTATTCTCCAAAGTAAGGTGGTGTGAAGATGATCTCGATTCTTGGATTTTTAGTATTAGTCAGATCATTTTCATCATAAAAAAATTCCGTATGTCTGAAATCATGATTTTCATACAACGATCTGATCATAATTCCATAATTGTCTTTTTCACCGGAAACCATGTCCTGAATAATTTTGGTGATATTCACGGCAAAAGCTGCGCTGTTCAGGCTGTCGCTGGTGCTGGAAATATAAGGGTCTTCATAATCTTCGCTATTAAGCATGGGAAGTGAAGGATCGGTCAGGTTCCAGGCAGTCGAGTCGGAAACCATAAGATACGGATCGAGACTAATGGTTCCATCCAGCGGATAAGGATTTGCACAATCAAAAGTCAAGATCAGTTCTGCCCGGTTGATAGTTAATCTCTGCATATAGAATTCATCGAATGAAATTGTAAAAGTGTCGACACTGGTAAAAATGGATTCTGGAATTGCAAATCTTGTAAGCATCTTGATTGGCTGAATATTAGAAGCGATCAATTTATTTTCAAAAATCTGGTAAACATCGTCCTTTTCGTAGATCAGAATATCATTACCGGGAGTGCGATAGTTGGTGACAAGTGTATCTTCTTCCGTTTCCTGATAATCAAAATAGAGGCGCGGCGAATCTTCATCACTGTATTCGGCCGAATAAAATTCGACGAATTTATTATCTTCCTCGCAGAAAAGAGCCAAACCGTAATTTAAAGTATCAGCCAGAATCCAGTTTTCCAGTATATCATTTGGCAGTCTAATCGACAGTGAGTCACCTATTAGCGCCATATCCAATCCATATAGAATTTCAATATCTTCGCCTTCGGTAAAAGAGAAAGCACCATCTGTGTACCAGCTGGTCGAATCGGTTGGCGCCAGCCAGGTTGCCGTGGTTTCAAACCAATTGGAGGAAATTATTTTTCCCACTTTCAGGGTGGTAATATCGAAATCGTGATTATCCCGTATTCTCAGATCCAGTCTCACATTTGTAATCTGGTAAAACGAATCAACCAGCGAGGTAAATTTGATAAGTGAGGCAGCATTATTTTGAAAATTATTACTATCATATCTTCCAACCAGCAGATTATCGGAATTATATGTCCGAATGCTGTCTTCAAAGCTGTAAAAATCTGTGAACATGTCTGCCGTGATTTCTGTTTCCGTGGGAATTGGTCCTTCTTCACCGGATGTTCCAACCGGATTTTTTTTATTTGTGCATGATGCAGCCAGAAAGATGACCAGCAAAACTATCAGGCTGAACTTAATTCCTTTATTCATTAAAACTCCTTTTTTTATTTATAAAATTAGTATTAATAGTCGGTGCTGTGTATATGATGATAACTCCCAAATAACGACTTCAATTTGTTCATTTTCAAGGGATTACAAATATTCTCTTTCTGTGTATATTGTGTGTGTTTCATGTTCATAGAAGTTCTCTTATGCACAAATATTTTTTTAAGTTTTTTTAGAAATGAGTTATCTACATTTATACACATATTACCCTGTTTATAAGTGGATAAAATTCTAACTGTCTGTTTAAAATTAAGTTACACATTTTATCTTTTAATTTCCTTGATCAGCCGTTCTATCTGGATTCTCAGTTCGCGGTCATTTTTAAATTTATTTTCGATCGTTTTTTTAGCATGCAGTACTGTGGTGTGATCTTTCCGTTTGAAATACTGAGCAATTTCTTTCAGTGAAAGCTGGGGAATGAGCAGGTTGGAGAGATACATGGCGATCTGTCTGGGAAAGGCGATGCTGTTCTTCCTGGTTTTATCAAAAATTTCTACGGGGGTGATGCTGTAGGCATCACAAACTTTCTGCATGATATTTTCCAGATTTACTTCCGAAATTTTGTCGGAAATCATATCGATGAGAATTTCATTTGCCATTTCCACGGTAATATCTTCCACATTCAGGTTGTTGTAGGAAGCATAGGCCAAAATTCTGATGAGCGAGCCTTCCAGAGCGCGAACATTGCTGTATATATGCTCGGCAATAAAGGCGATCACTTCATCCCGCAGATTGATTGCCTCAAAATCGGCTTTCTTTTTCAGGATGGCAACGCGGGTTTCAAAATCGGGACTTTTCATGTCTGCCAGAAGTCCCCATTCAAACCTGGTGACGAGCCTCTGCTCCAGATCAGGAATATCTTTAGGCGGCCTGTCGCTGGTGAGAACGATCTGTTTTTTCTTTTCATACAGTGCATTGAAAGTGTGAAAAAATTCTTCCTGGGTTCCTTCTTTGCGGGAAAGGAAGTGAACATCATCGATGAGCAGCACATCAAAATTACGGAATTTATTTCTGAATTCCGGCATCGTGTTGCGGCGGATGGAATCGATCATTTCATTGGTGAATTCTTCGGTGGTGATATAAAAAACTTTTTTATCTTCCAGTTCTTCAACCACGTAATTTCCCACTGCCTGCATCAAGTGAGTTTTTCCCATACCGGATTCGCCATAAAGAAAAAGCGGATTGTAGGTATTTCCGGGGGATTCGGCTACGGCTAGGGAAGCTGAGTGGGCAAATCTGTTATTTGCTCCGATCACAAATTGATTAAAAATGTAATTTTTATTTAATTTAGTGGGATGGATTGCCGAAGGTTTGTGGGAAGCAACATTATCATATTCATAAGCAGGTTCTTTTTTCGGCTGTAAACCGGTGAATTTTATTTTATATTTGTTGTGATATAAATTGAAACAGATTTCTGAGATTAGTTCGCTGTAATTTTTATTCAAGTAATCTGCAATGAACTGGGTTGGAACTTTTACAGTGATTGAATTTTCGGTCAATTCCATCACTTTTGTTTCGCTGAACCAGGTATTGAAACCCTGTTCGCTGATGTTGCTTTGCAGTGTATTCAATACACCATCCCAGAATTCTCCAAAATCAATCATAATCACAATCTCCGCTGAGTGCTGAAAAATCAGCACTCGCTTATCCACAAGTTATCCACAAAATTAGACTCATCACACAAGATGTTGAAATCAAAAGGAATTATGTTTGGATTTTATCAGCAAAATCCAAGTTATCCACAATCCCCTGAAATCGTGTAAACCATCATTAATACACTAATAACCTGACCTAAATTGAAAACGAAAGCAGATTTGTCAAGCCGAGAAAATCAGTCAAAAAGAATTTGAAAAATTTGAAATTAACGATAATTATTTACCAGTAAAGAGGTTAGGAAAGGAATTAAAAAATAAAGTTATCCACATTTGGTGGATTAATATGTTGATAAATATACAAATATGACTTTTTTGTGGATAACTCAATTATTTTTCTGAATTGACGAAAATCATCCATCCTGTATAGAATTTTGGAAATCTGCTGAACGATTAATATAGCTTCGGCAAGTTATGATTATTTTTTGGAAATATTTCATGCTTGACAAAAAAGAACATCCTGACAATTAACAAAATGGACTTTGATATATGTCATTATCAAGCCTATGGAGGAAGTGAAGATGAATATTTATGTAGGAAATCTGTCATATAAGATGACGGATGAGGGTCTGGGAAAATTGTTCGCAGAATTTGGCTCGGTATCGGAAAGCAAAGTAGTTACCGACCGTGAAACCAGGCGTTCAAAAGGATTTGGATTTGTAGAGATGCCGAATCAGGAAGAAGGTGAGGAAGCCATCAAACAACTTGATGGTAAAGAGATCGATGGGAGAAACATTAAGGTAAACGTCGCTAAACCCAAAGAAGATAAACCACGTAGAAAACAGAGATATTAATAGTCTGGATTCTCAATCTTATTATTTCCGTTCCGAAGAATTAACCGGTTTTTCGGAACGGTGTCTGCATTTCTGCAAAAAATGATGCATTAGGATAAATAATGGCCAAAAATAACTATTCGTATGAAAAACGTCAAAGGGAAATGGCAAAAAAGAAAAAGAAGGAAGATAAGCGTCTGAAAAAATTAAATAAAAATTCAGATACCGACGAAGAAAATTTTGAAATCAGCAGCGAAGATAGAGAAAATGCTGATACTGAACCTGAAACTGAAGATATTTAATTAACATTCCTTGGGAATGGTAAAATCGGCGTAAAATCTAAAAATAAACACACAATTATGAGAGAAAACAACGATCTAAAATTGGCGGTGCTAATAGATGCGGATAATATTCCGTATTCCAATATTCAGGGAATGCTCGATGAAATTGCCAAACTCGGTTTGCCAACCATCAAGCGAATTTACGGAGATTGGACGAAGCCGACGGTTTCCGGCTGGAAACCAGCATTACTTGAACACGCAATAACACCAATCCAACAATATAGTTACACCTCTGGTAAAAATGCCACCGATTCTGCCATGATCATCGATGCCATGGATATTTTGCATAGCGAGAAAGTGAATGGATTCTGTCTTGTTTCCAGCGACAGTGATTTCACGCGGCTGGCTATCAGACTGCGGGAATCCGGCATGTTGGTGATCGGCATCGGCGAAAAGAAAACACCCAATCCGTTCATCGTAGCCTGCGATAAATTCATTTACATTGAAATTATCGGAAGCAAAGAGATTCCAAAAAAGAATACGAAAACAAAAACATCCTCAACTCCAGAATCAAAAACTAAAATCGATTCGATCGATAATAAATTTATTCAATTATTAACTTCCACAATCGAAGATCTGGCTGATGACGATGGCTGGGCTTTCCTGGCGGAAGTCGGTAATCTGATCATTAAAAAGAAACCTGATTTCGATCCGAGAAATTATGGATTTTTCAAACTGACTCCCCTCATAAAATCGCTTTCAGAGGATTTTGAAGTGGATGAACGGGAAGTTGAAGGTAAGCATATTAAACATATTTACGTAAGAATTAAGAAGTAAATAGAATTTTTTTCTTGTTCCTAAAGCCCTCTTTGGGAACGGAAGAAAAATTGTCGCAAAGTCCCGACGCGGATTTTGTATTAATTTGTTATTTTGTCGCATCTTCCTGAGGTTTAAGAGCGTTAAATTATAAATTTATTTGGAGGGATTATGTTTAAAACAAATTCAAAAATCTACGGAATATTGTTGTTGATTGCATTGGCGTTGCTTTCCTGCACAGATGAAAAAACTACCGAACCGATAAACGAGATAACTCTGCTAGCGCTGCAACTCGGTAATTACTGGGTTTATCATTACAATACAATTCAAGACACATTACGAGAAACTGTAGCAGAAGCGGTAGAAGTTGAAGTTGATGATCAAACAAAAACGGTTTTTCGCATTGCAATGGCAAATTTGAACCGCTACTATTTCAATGATGAGGTGGGATTGCATTTTATAATGAATTTAGGCTCTGTCTCCGGCGCAGACAGCCTGGTAGATTATTCCTATTTGCTTTATCAATATCCGGTCGAGATAAACGATAGTTGGTTTCAGGACTTTCTGAATGATGGATATACATCTGGTGATAATATTGTGCAGTGCATTTCCACCAGCACAATCGTTGACTGCCCTGCCGGAACATTTGATTGTATCGTTTACAAAACCAGCAATCCTGAACTATCAGAAAATTATAGTTTGAATTATTATTGCGCCGGGAGTGGTTTGATTCAATCTATTCGTTTTGATAGTGACAATAACGAGTTCGAAGCAAAAACATTGGTTGAATATTTTGTGCAGGAATGAGTAACGAATGTTGATCATGGAAAGTAATTTAATCTGTTGATTCGTTTTTCGTTTTCTGAATGATGAAATATTTTTTTTTAATGGTGAAGAAAACAAAGGGGGAAAAATGAAAAAAATTATTTTTTGCACAATAATAATGTTAATTGCATCAATGACTTACTCACAGAACCACTATGATATAAATCAATTGGAGCAATCTCAAAATATTGGACAGCTCAATGACTTTAAGAATTTTGATAAGGAATTTGATTCACAAAATAAAAACATTAAAATATTAAGCATTACACAAAGAGAAGATAATGGTTTTAGAGTAATTGATTATATTTGCTTATTATGGGTCGAAACTGAATGGCTTAATTATGAAAAGGTAACATTTGAGTACGACGCAAACGATTTGCTAATTGAAACAATTAGCGAAATTTGGAATAATAGCCAGTGGAATATTGATCGAAGATTATTAGACACATACAATGAAGAAAACAATATTGCTGAAAGGTTATATGAAAATTTTGAAAATGGAGAATGGCATCATATTTTGAGACTTTGTTATACTTATAATAATAATGGAGAATTATTTGAAAGAATAGACCAAACGTGGGACGCTAATAGTTGGATTAATTCTTTTAGAGTTAATTATTTGTATGAAAATGGAAATCTCATAGAAAGTACATTCCAAGAATGGGAAAATACCCAATGGGCCAATAACAACAAATGTACATATGAATATAATGCATATGATATCCTCATAGAAATTTTAACAGAAGAATGGGACAATAATGGATGGGTTAATGAATTTTTAAATTTCTATACATATGAAAATAATATATTAGTTGAAATGCTATTTGAAGAGTGGCAAAATGAGCAATGGAATAATTCTGTAAAAGAGTCATATTCTTATGATGAGGAATTTAATCTAATTGAAAGATTAATCCAATTTTGGGAAAACGAACAATGGGTAAACATGAAAGCAGATATTTACACCTATAATATCGACAACAATCTTATTGAGTGGTTGCGTCAATTATTTGATAACGGACTATGGATTAATGCTTATAGGTTTTCTTACACATATGATGAAAATGGAAATGAAATTATTAAAATTTATGAGATTTGGGAGAATGGACAGTGGATTTATATTAATAAATTTCTTTATACATACGAGCAATATGTTGGAGTGAATAACTTACTCTTTTTAGAAACAATCTTGGAAAATTATCCCAATCCTTTCAATCCATCCACAACAATCAGCTTTCATTTATCAAATGTCAGTAATCATCAGACAGCAGAAATAACTATCTATAACTTAAAAGGACAAGTAATAAAAACTTTCTCAAAGCTCCCAATCACTCAATCATCAAATCACCAAATTGTCTGGGGCGGTGATGATAACAACGGTAATCCAGTTTCATCTGGTCTTTACTTCTATAAATTAAATGTGAACGGCAATACCGAAGCCGTGAAGAAGTGTTTATTGTTGAAATGATTTACAAACTCTGAAAAGATCTCTTTTAAAAATTCTTACAATTGACTCGTTCAGGGCGGATATTGAAAGAAACAACGCCAAAGGCAGAAAACCCTGAAATTGCTAATCCAGAAGAAAGCTTGAAAGAAGCGTTTGCAAAGTTTTTTGTCCGAAATTCTGAAGTTCCCATCTGCTTCAGAAATATATACGCCTCAGGAGTACTCCAGTCTTTCCTTTAATTTTTTGCCTTTTATCTTGAGTCTTATATTTTCATCTTTGCCTCTTTGCATTTATTCTCTTCACTCACTTCTCACCTCTCTTTTCTCACATTCTCCTTTTTCCCGTCTTCTCATTTTCGGTTGACATAAAAAACGCTCTTCAAGCTATTGGAATACTCTGATTTAAGAATATCGGAGTTTATGAAAATAGTAAAGCATGAGGTTTGTATGAAATTTGAAAAAGAAATGAAGCTGGTACGAAAAGGCGTGGAAGAAATCATCACGGAAGATGATCTGATCAAAAAATTCCAGAAAGCCGAAGATAAAAATCAGCCGCTGCGCATCAAATACGGCATCGATCCCACAGGTTATGACGTGCATATCGGCCACCTGGTTCCCATCCGCAAAATGCGTGATTTTCAGGATATGGGACATCTCGGCGTTATCATCATCGGAGATTTCACAGCGCAGATTGGCGACCCGACCGGCAAAGACGAATCACGACCGCCACTCACCTCTGAATTGGTAAAACAAAATGCTGAAAAATATATGGAGCAACTTTATACTGTGCTTGATCCCAATAAAACCGAAGTACACTGGCAAACCGAATGGTTCGGCGGCATGACGATGGCTGACGTTCTGAAACTGATGGGAAAATATACATTAGCACAATTCATGGCACACGATACTTTCCGCAAACGTTATGAAAACGGATTACCTCTGGGCATGCATGAGATCATGTATCCAATCCTGCAGGGTTACGATTCTGTGGCGATAAAAGCTGATGTGGAGCTGGGTGCTACCGAACAGAAATTTAACATCCTGACCGGACGAGATATGCAGCGTTATTTCGGTCAGGAACAACAGATCGCTGTGCTTTCACCAATTTTAATGGGAACCGACGGCAAAGAAAAGATGAGTAAATCTCTGAATAATTACATTGCTGTGTCTGATTCATCAAAAGAAAAATACGGCAAAACCATGTCCATTCCTGATGATATAATTGTAAATTATTTCAATTTTGCCACCAAAGTTTCACCGGAAGAGATCGAAAAAATTGCCGAACAGCTTAAAACTGATGCAATCAATCCAAAACTGATCAAACAGCGATTAGCGCGTGAAATCGTAAACCTGTATCACGGTGAAAAAGCGGCAATTGAAGCAGAAGAAGAATTCAACAACATCTTTGCAAAGAAGGAACTTCCCGAAGATATTCCTGAATTCAAACTAACAGAGCCATCCATGAAGATCATCGACATCCTGGTGCAGAGCGGAACCTGTGAAAGCGGTGGGGAAGCGCGCCGGATGATCAAACAGAATGCCGTCAGCGTAAATGGAAGTAAAGTAGAGGATATTTTCTATGAAATATCTAATGAATGTATAATTAAAGTAGGAAAAAGAAGATTTTTGAAGGTAATTAAGTAACTCATCCTGCTGTCCTTCTCTTCTCGTTTCACTCGGAAAGAAGGAACATGAGAACAGCAAGAAGAATAACAAATAAATAGAGTGTAGTGGAAGATTATAGACTTGTTTTGCAAGACTTGACTCGCAATGAAGTGAAACGAATGTGAGTCGGGAATTGCTGTGAGATCATTGTTCTCGCCCCAAGCTTTGCAGACAAGTCATTTGGCCTGTCTGGAAAAAAGTCTTTGCGAGGAACCTGACAAAAGAATTCTTACGAAACAATCTTAAAATGGCAGCGGGAGCTGCGAAATTCCCCTCTGGAGAGGGGTGCGGCTTTAGCCGTGGGGTGTGTATCGTTACACAGCATGAACTATGTAACGAGAGATTCTTCGTGAGAATATTCAAAGAAGAATTTCTCAGAAAGACAGGAACGAGATTTAGAATAATGTGTGTTGTCATCCTCACGAAAGTGGGGATCTAATAGTCCAAGATTCCCAGTCAGGCTGGGAATGACATAATTGCTTATTTATAAGTGAGATAAAATTAATATTATATTCTGCCATCCTGAGCGAAGTCGAAGGATAAACAGAATACATAATCGAGGTAAAATGAATTTTTTAACGCAAATTGTCGTGCAGTTGCCGATTTTGCTGATCTCGCTGACGATCCACGAGTTCAGTCATGGTTATGCAGCTTACTTATTGGGAGATGACACGGCTAAACGCGCTGGTCGATTGACGCTGAATCCCATTTCTCACATCGATCCGCTGGGACTCATCATGCTGTTCATCGCTCGCATCGGCTGGGCCAAACCCGTTCCGATCAATCCTTATAATTTTCAAAATTATAAACGCGATACAGCCATCACTGCCGCTGCCGGTCCGGCTGCTAATTTTTCGCTGGCAATTATTTTAGCATTGGTTTTTAATTTCATCAAAAGAGTTAACCCTGACATTATGTATAATGCCAGCGGATTTTCGCAATTCATGCTGAGCATGCTGCTTTATGCCATCCTGATAAATCTGGCTCTGGGACTTTTTAACCTGATTCCTATTCCACCCATGGATGGTTCGAAGATTTTGGGTGGATTTTTGAGTGATGATGCTTATGCAAAATTTACTGCTCAAGAAAGAAAAGGTGCCCAGGTTTTGATGATCATCTTACTGGTTTCTTTTGTATTCAGGCTCAATCTTATCGGCGCGATCATCATGCCGCCGCTCAATTTCTTCTTAAAGCTGCTGACGGGGATCACGTTGTGATGAAAAGCCCCTCCCTATCCATCCCCATAACGAGAGGGAACAAACTGAGAAATGTCTTTGCGAGAAACGTCAGAAAGACAGTGATATAAATTAATATGCAGATCAAAAACGTAATTTTTATAGGAACGCCGCAATTTGCGGTTCCCACATTGGCAAAACTGGCCAAAACCCGATTCAAACCGATTCTCTGCATCACTCAGCCGGATAAACCGAGAGGCAGAAACCAAAAACTGCAGCCACCGGAAGTGAAAATAAAAGCAATTGAACTGGGAATTCCAATTCTTCAGCCACAAGACGTAAACGCTCCTGATGTACTGGAAAAACTGAAACAATTTAAGCCGGATATCATCATCACAGCAGCGTATGGCGGCTATTTGAAAAAGGCAATTCGGCATCTTCCCCGTCTCGGCTGTATCAACCTACATCCCTCGCTGCTGCCTAAATATCGTGGTTCTGCTCCGATTAATTTCGCACTTTTCAATGGCGATAAAACCACCGGTAACACGATTTTCAAAATCGTAGCCAGAATGGATGCCGGACCGATCCTTTCCCAAAAAGAAATAAAAATGGAAGATTCGGATAATTATACTTCGCTTTACGAAAAGCTTTCTCAAAAGGGAGCGGAAGACATTTTACAGGTTTTGGAAAAATTGGGAAAAGATGAAATCGAATTTATTCTGCAAAATGATGAAAAAGCCACTTTCAGCCACAAATTAAACCACGAAAATTTCTTAATTGATTGGGATAAATCAGCTTGGAAAATTCAAAATCAAGTGCGTGGACTGGCAGAAATTCCCGGTGCTGTAGCTGCATTACGCCATGAAAGAATCAAAATAATTGAAACGGAAATTTTAGCTGAAGAATCATATCAAAACCCCGGATCGATAATCGCCGTGATAAAAAATGTCGGTTTTGTGGTTTGCACTTCCGATAAAAATATTCTCATCAAGCGAGTTCAGCCGGCGGGGAAAAAGATCATGACAGCGCATGCTTTCAGTCTGGGTGCCAGAATTGAAGACGGGGAAGCTTTCCAAAACGGATTCTAAAATAATGGTAAATTTTTAGGATATCTCATGATCAAGAAAAGAGAAAAGAAAAAATTCATCAGACAAAATCTGAAATTACAGAATGTGAATATCGACAATATAGATTCTTTCGATGATGAAGAGATCGTCGAAGAAAAACGGGCAACCAAGAAAACTATCCAAAAATCCGAAACCAGTCAGAAATCAAATTTAGAGTTGAAAAAAGGCAGAATTTTAGAAGTTAAAACCAACCATGTTTGTTTGGTAGATGTGAATAAAAAAATCCTTGAATGCACACTCAGCGGCAGATTGAAGCAGATCGATTATGAAACCAGACGGCTGGTGGCGGTCGGTGATTTCGTGAATGTGGATTTCTCTGATATTCCGCGCATCGAAGAAATACTGCCCCGCCGGAATGTTCTTTCCCGTTTTTCGGAAGAGAATTTTCAAAAAGAAGTGATCCTTGCTTCCAATATCGACCAGGTGATTATTACCACTTCTGTTCAAAAACCGGAAATCAATCTGAGTTTGCTGGACAGATACATTTGTGCCGCCCGAATTTCCGGGATCATCCCCATAATTTGCGTGAATAAAATCGACCTGGCAGAAGATGAAGTTGAATTGAAAAAGCAGATGAGATTTTATGCGGATAATGATATTCAGATCGTTTATACATCTGCTGAGGATGGGACAGGAATGCCGGATTTGAAGAAATTATTGATGAATAAAAATTCCGTTTTTTCCGGCCATTCAGGCACGGGAAAATCATCGATTATCAATTTCCTGCAACCGGAATTGAACCTGCGCGTTTCGGAAGTGAGCGATTTCACCAGCAAGGGAATGCATACAACTACCAGCGCAAGATTGCTGGAATGGGATTTCGGCGGATATTTAGTTGACACGCCGGGCATTAAAACATTTGGTTTGCACAGAGAAGAGAAGATCGGGATTTACAGGATTTTTCCGGGAATCGATGTGCTGTCGCAAGACTGTAAATTTCTGGATTGCAGTCACGAACATGAACTCGACTGCGCCGTGAAAAAAGCGGTTGAAAATAATGAATTCCCCGGCGAAAGATATCAATCCTATCTTCGCCTCATAAATTCTCTGTAGAAGGTGATCAAAATGAATAATTTTGGTGTTTTTATCAATCCGTTCCATAAAGATGTGAATTCGGTGATGACACTTCTTGAAAAGCTGTATAAAACAAAAAAAGTAAATTTTTTCCTACTCCAAAAACCGGATAAAAAGCTGCCTGAGTTTATCAGAATGGCGGATGAGAAGATTGTTTTGGACTGCATTCTTTCTTTTGGAGGAGATGGAACTTTTTTAAAGGCGATGCATCTCTCGCTGGCAAAAAAAGCACCGCTTTTGGGAATTAATATGGGAAAGCTGGGATTTCTTTCCGACAGCAGTCTGCATGGATTGGAAAAATCCATCGACGATCTGATGAAAAAGAAGTACAAGATCCAGAAAAGGATGCTGCTGAAAGCTTCTTTGAAAAGAAAGGGAGCGATCATTTTTTCCGATCTGGCTTTGAACGATGCCGTCATTTACAAAGGCGAAACTCCACGACTGGCAAACATCAAGATTTCCAGCAATAAACGTTTTGTATTGGATACGCGCTGCGACGGGATCATCGTTGCTTCACCCACCGGTTCCACAGCCTATTCTCTTTCTGCCGGAGGACCGCTGCTTTCTCCCGTCATGGATGCGATCATCGTTTCCCCGCTCAATCCGCATATTCTCAGCGTGCGTCCCATGGTTTTCCCTGCAGATGATAAACTGGAATTCAGCATTCTGGAATTTCATTTTGAAGGCGTGCTGCAATTGGACGGCAGCAATGTGGCAAAACTGCAAACAGGCGATGAAATTATTGTGACTTCAGCTAATAGGAAAGTGGAAATTATTAAACTCACCAATAAAACATTTTACCAGATTTTGCGCAAAAAAATGCACATGGGGAAAATGTAAAATTCGTAACTTAAAGAGCCGGAAATGATTAAAAATCTGAAAATTGAAAATTTCATAATCGTGAAAAAACTGAACCTGGAATTCGAACGGGGATTGCAGGTTCTTTCGGGTGAAACCGGAGCCGGCAAGTCGATCATCGTGGGAGCGATAGACCTGGTTTTAGGCGGTTCACTGCAGCCGGGAATGCTCTTCGATGAGAATAAACCGGCTTATGTGGAAGTTGTTTTCGATATTGATGAGAGCAATAAATCTTTCCTGCAAATGCTGCATGAATACGAAGTTGATCTGGCGGAAGGCGAAGTTTTCATTGCCCGGGAAATCGGTACAAACTTGCGCAGCAAAAGCTTCATCAACGGGCGGCGCGTTTCGCAGGAAATCATTGCCGAATTCCGTCCGATCCTGCTCGATTTTCACAGCCAGCGCGATCAGCAGAAACTTTTTAATCAGGAATACCAGTTGGAAGTCCTCGATATTTACGGAAACCTGCTGCCGGAGCGAGCAAATTTTGAGAAAGATTATAAAGAATTGGAAACCAATATCCGCGATCTTCGCCGCCTGGAAAAACAGGAAAAAGAACAAACCGATCGCATCAAACTTTTTGCATACCAGGTGCAGGAAATCGAAGCAATGCAGTTGAAAGACGGAGAAGATGAAGAACTTCAGGCAGAATTAAATCTGCTTTCCAATGCCGAAGCGATCCTGAACCAGTCCAGCAGCATGGAACAGGATATCTATGAAAATGAAAATTCGGTTCATGATATCATCAATTCCTATATTTCGCAATTTTCCCGTTTTGAGGATGATAATCCGCTCATCAAAGAATCGGTTTCCTTGCTGCAGGAGGCTGTAGTAAACCTGGATGATGCTGTTTCCCGCATCCGTGAAATCCAGAATGTGATCGATCTGGACGGCAGCAGAATGGAAAACTTGCAGGATCGGATGGATGCCATAAATTCATTGTCTTCCAAATATCGCCGTTCAATCACAGAAATCCTGACTTTCATGCAGGAAATGAAAACTGAAATCGAGACGTTTTCTTCCCAAAAAGATAGAATCATTCAACTGCAAAAAGAAATCGAGCAAAAAAACAGAGAATTAAAAAAACAGGCGAACGAACTGACAGCCAAAAGAAAAAAAGCTGCTCAGAATTTCGAGAAAGAACTGATTCTTAACATTAAAAAACTGGCGATCCCGGATGCTCAGATCGAAGTTATTTTTTCCAATTTAATCGCACAAAATAATACAAACGAGCTGCTCAAAGGCATTTCGATCACCGGGCAGGATGAGATCGATTATTATTTTTCGGCCAATAAAGGAATAAAAATTCAGCCATTACGAATTGCAGCTTCCGGCGGAGAGCTTTCCCGCTTCCTGCTCACGATCAAAAAAATACTGGCAAATCGCCTCGACAGCAGAACTATAATTTTCGATGAGATCGATTCCGGGATCGGCGGAAAAACCTCGGAATTGCTGGCGGAATTTATTCATAATATCGGCGATTCACACCAGGTTATCTGCATCACGCACCTGCCGCAAATTGCCGCTTATGCCGATAAACATTTCGCCATTGTGAAAAAAAGTGGCGCAAAAACTTCCGAAGTGGACGTTTATATGTTGACTGAAAAAGAACGTCTCAATGAAATTGCCAGGATGTTGTCCGGTTCGGAAAGCGAACTGGCCGTGCGTCATGCAGATGAGTTATTGAAAAAGGTGAAAGGAGTATAGATTATGATTCGTTTAAGAAAGGATACAAGATTTTTTATTATTTTTATTGTTTTTATTATTTCCATTTATTTTGGTTACAAAAGTTCAAACATTATTCATCTATTTTTACCTCAGCAAAATAAAATAGATACCAAAGAAGCCAATAAAATATTTGAAGCAGCCAGTAATCAGCGGAAAGTTACTCTTGAATATAATGAAGCTGCTCAAACGCGCAGTATGATCAATGAATTGATCTTTCAAGATGACATATCAACCAAATATTCCGATTTAAAAAAGAATTACCAGATTTACATCATCGAAATTCCGCATGAAAAGCTGGAAACGGAAATCAACAAATTGAGACAATTGGAAGGATTGGTTGCCGAACACATCAAAACAGACAGCGAAATGAAGCTGGATACAAACGTGAAGGAAAACCTGGAAAATCATAAAATAACCAAAAAGAGACTTCAGGAACTGATTGCCAAAACATCTTCTCCGCAAAGCCTGGATA
>JAUSOT010000131.1 GCA_030656075.1 Candidatus Cloacimonadales bacterium | reverse complement strand
TTTCATCGACGTAAGGCAGATCGTAATATTTAACAACTTCGATTGGAAGAATGCACTCAAAAGCTGCTTTGGCAATATCAGCCGAAATGGCAGAACCACCCATGCCGCAAATTATAATGCGATTTATTTTGGTTGTATTTGAAATCAACTTAACATTATGCATCTTTGCATTTTCATACGCCTGCAAAATTTGCTCCGGCAGGTTGATGATCTTATGATACATGTCCTGTTTATCGAGTTCGTTAATAAAATTCAAATTATCTAAAATATTCATTTTATCCTATATCAATAAATTACTAATTTCCTCGCTGGAATCCAGCTGCAGAGCAAGTTCAGCCAGTTTTTCAGCTTGCTGAAAATCACATTTCAAAATCTCATTTTTCACTTTTAATAATCTACCCGGACTGACGCTTAATTCATCCACTCCCAAGCCCAAAAGCAGTTTAACATATTTTATTTCGGAAGCCATTTCACCGCAAACTGCCACTCTTTTTCCATATTTATGAGCATTCTCTACAGTCATTTTGATGGAACGAATAACGGACGGATGACTGGGCTTATAATAAGTCGAAACAGATTCATTATCTCTGTCTACAGCCAAAGTATATTGCACCAGGTCATTTGTGCCAATGCTCAGGAAATCACAAGCTCTGGCAATAGCATCGGAAGTGAAAACTGCCGAAGGAATCTCGATCATAGCACCGATTTCGAGTTTGTTACCGAATTCGATTCCTTTTGAAGTAAGTTGATCCATGCATTGAGCAATGATCTTTTTTGCCCTGACGATCTCTTTAACATCCGAGATCATGGGAAACATGATCCTGATATATTCTTTTGTGTAAGCTCGCAGGATTGCTCTGAACTGCTGTTTGAAGATCTGAATATTTTCAAATGATATCCTGATTCCGCGACAACCCAGATTGGGATTTTCTTCCCTTCCCAGATTCAAAATGCTGGAAAGCTTGTCTCCACCTACATCAATCGTACGGATGACCAGCGGTTCAGGGCTTATTTTTTCAGCGATTTCTTTGTAAATTTGATATTGTTCTTCTTCCGTGGGAAGTTTATTCTTATCGATAAAAAGAAATTCCGTGCGGAATAATCCGATTCCCTCACTGTGAAATTTAACCACTTGATTCAATTCATCCGGAATCTCGATGTTGCTCATCAATTTCACAACTTTACCATCTGCTGTTATAGATTTTACATCGATCAAAGCATCCAGTTTGTGCCGGTTTTCTTGCTCTTTTTCAAAGATTGCTTCAAATTTTTTCTGAACAGTATTGGTTGGATCGATGATGATCTCTCCATTATTGCCATCGATAATGATCTTCCTGCCGTGAGGAATATTTTCGATGATCTCGCGAACTCCCGCTATCATCGGTAAACCCATGGAGCGTGCAATGATGCTGCTGTGCGAATTGCGGCTGCCTTTCTCGGTTACCAATCCTCGAACATGCTTTTCAAAAACCTTTGTAACAAAAGAAGGTGTGATGTTCTTCATGATAAGAATGGATTTTTCATTCAACTCGGAAAGGATGTGTTCTCCCTGTTTCAAGGTTCTGCTTAAAAGTCGATAAGCCACGTCTTCATAATCTGAAACGCGTTGAGCGAAAAACTCATTATCCATATTGCTGAAAATCTTGGTGATTTCCGTGAAGTAATTGCTGATCGCATGTTCCAGGCTGCTCAAATTATTAGTGATCTGTTGGGTCACACTTTTATGGAATTCCGGATCCTGCAAGATCATTTTCTGAGTGATCAGGATGTCTTTATGTTCCTGGTTAAATGTATAATTTTCAATCAAATGCTCGATTTCATGAATTACGAAATTTGCGTCATACTCGAATCTTTCGAGTTCAGATTCGATTTCCTCAGGTAGGATCGATTTTCTGTCTATCGTCAGCTTATCTTTTTCGATCACAGTAGAAATACCCAAAGCCACACCTTCTGAAACAGGAATTCCTTTGATCTTTTTCATGATTTATCCGTAACTATTCTTCTCCAAATTTAGAAGCAAATAATTCTGCTATTTCTTTTATCAGATATTCTTCATCAACCCCATCTGCGATAAGTTCAATTGACGAACCGTATTCAGCCGCCAAAGTCATCACTCCCATAATGCTCTTACCGTTTATTTCGATATCTTTTTTGGCTATTTTGAAATCCGAACGGTATTTTGTGGCAGCTTTCACTATCAGTGTGGCTGGCCGGGCATGCATTCCCAGTTTATTCGATATTACGATTTTTTTTCTGATCATTACTGACTATTTCCTTATTTATCCTATAAATCTTACATCTCAATATCATTTTTAACAACGGCAGAATTACGAAGTTTTGCTTTTTTATTCAGCTCGTCCTGCAGTTTATTTGTGTATTCTTTTGCTGCATCGTAGCCGTATCTTTTCAAGATATAATTCAGTGCAACAACTTCGATTATGACCGAAACATTTTTACCCGGTGAAACTGGCAAGTAAATTATTGGAATGCGGACTCCCAGAATTTCCACAAAATTTTCGCTGAGTCCGAGTCTTTCGTAATCCATATTATCTTTCCATGGCATCAGTTCGATCTGCAAGTCGATGCGCTTATTACGGCGAACCGCCTGGATGCCGAACATTTTGGCTACATCGATCAGTCCCACACCCCGTACTTCCATAAAATGTCCAAAATCATTTGTTGATCTGCCGATCAGCAGATCATCGATCATGGTGATCCTGACCGCATCATCCGTCACCAGCCTCTGCCCTCTTTCCACCAGATCGAGCGCACATTCACTCTTACCGATACCGCTTTTCCCTGTGAGCAAAATACCTACACCATAAATATCTACAAGCGTAGCGTGGATAGTTTTGGAAGGCGCAAAGAATTCTGCCAGATATCTCCTGAGGTCATTGAAAAGTTTATCTGTCGCCAACCGTGAACATAGTATCGGAATGTTCATTTCATTTGCCAGAAATTCCATCTGAGCAGGAACAGAAAGCCCTTTTGCAACAATCAAACAGGGAATATCATAGACAAAAACCTCTTTGATATTGTTATATAAAACTTCATCGCTGAGAGACTGCAGGTAAGTGATCTCGGTTTCTCCCAGAACCTGAATCCTCTGGTAGGAAAATCTTTCAAAGTATCCGGCAAAAGCCAATCCCGGCCTGTTTAAAAACTCGCTGGTTATATCTCTGTTGATCGTCTTTGGCTGGGTGATTAAGGAGAGTGAAAAATCCTTTTTCTTTTCTTCAAAGAAATCTTTTACGCTGATTTTTTTCATAATTTATTTCCTAATTGTGAGAAAGTATCCCCGTTCCCAGAAAAATTCAGAAACGGGGAAAAAATGTAATTAAGGTTCGATCAACTTATAATGATCTTCACCTTTTTTCACTAAAACATTCACCCTGTCGGTTTCTATGTTTTTAAAAATGAGATAGGGTTCATCTATTTCATCGAACCTGTCCAGCGCTTCACGAACTGTCATGTCTTCGGCCAGAATCCGCTTGATTTTAATGGTTTTTTTATCATTACCTCTTTCGATGAGATTGGCATAAACAAAGTGCGCATTATCCTTCAAACTTTTCTTGTAATGATAATCACTCCATTTATCCTTCATCTTTTTTATCTGCTGTTCCATTTTATCCACAGCATTATCGACTGCCAAATACATATCCTTTTCGCTGGTTACGCTTATTAAGTTATGCTTCGGTGCGTGAAGAACGAGTTCTACATTATTCTGGTTGTTTTCAAACGACAGCACGAAATGAGCTGTCATGATATTATCGAAATACTTTTCCAATTTGACGACGGAATCGTTGATATGATCCCTGATAGCATTTGTTAAATGAAAATGGCGTGCAGTAATTGAGATTTGCATTTTAACCCCTTTCTTACTATTTTTTTTTAAAAAACCGCTGTTTCAATTCAACGGTTTTGTAATGAATTTTCTTGCTTTTTCCGCCTGATATGAACTGCGGACCAGGGGGGCTGATTCCACGATCTTAAAACCCATTTTTTCACCTTCCGACTGGTAGTATTTGAATATATCGGGATGAACATATTCCGTTACAGGGTAATGTTCTTTGGATGGTGCAATATATTGACCGATCGTGATGATATCAACATCCGCTTTCCGCAACTCTCTCAGCAGGGAAAGCACCTCTGTTTGCGATTCTCCTAAACCAACCATGAAACCGCTTTTCGTCAGGATGGCAGGATTACAGTTTTTGGCTTTGATCAGAACAGAGATCGATCTCTGAAAATCAGCCATGGGTCGCACTTCGGCATAAAGCCGGGGAATCGTTTCGACGTTGTGATTGAAAATATCCGGAGCAGCATTCACAACTTTTTGCACTTGCTCCGGATCACCGTTAAAATCTGATGTTAAAATTTCAACCGTTATATCATTTCCACAAATTTTCTTTATTTCTTTCACAACTTTAACGAATTGTTCCGCTCCACCATCAGATAGATCATCACGCGTAACTGTAGTTATCACAACGTGTTTCAAGCCGAGTTCACGACTGAGTTCGGCAATGGCTTTGGGTTCGTTGGGATCTGGTGGAGAAAGGATTTTACGAGTTTTATCAACTGCGCAGAAAGTACAATTGCGGGTGCAGGTTTCTCCCAAAATCATGAAAGTGGCAGTTCCCCGTTCAAAGCACTCACCCTGGTTGGGACATTTTGCGCTTTCACAAACCGTGTGAAGATTATATTTTCGCAAATTTTTTATAATTTCCCGTGCTTTCTTGGCTCCCAGTTTTTCCGACTTCAGCCACACAGGTTTTCTAACATTTACCATATAATTATCTTAAGCTTAATTCCAGTCTAAGCAAATTTTCTCACTTAATTTTTCACTTTTTTTGTGAATAATCTCATTTAAACTTTTCACATCTTATGGATCGCCAGTTTTTCCAGGTCTTCGATAGATTCCATCACAGCTTCGGATAAGGTCGGATGAGCGAAAACGATTTTCTTAACGTCGTCTATCGTTGCGTTGGAACCGATCAATATTCCTCCCTGTGCGATCAGTTCCGTGGCTTGCGGTCCGATGATGTGCATACCCACCAGTTTATGATCTGCTGCATTGGCTATTGTCTTTACAAAGCCAAATGAATTACCCAATCCCAGAGCCTTGCCATTGGCTGTGAAGGGAAATTTTCCCACCAGGATCTCGCCCAGTTTTTCTCTGGCTTTTTCTTCGGATAATCCTACAGAACCAATCTCGGGATTGGTGAATGTGCAGGCGGGAATGTGATTATAATTTAATTGGAAAATATCGATTTGATTTTCATTTAATTCATTATTTATCAAATCGGCAACGAGAAGACCCTGTTTGCTGGCGGTGTGCGCTAACATTAATTTCCCGGTCACATCTCCGATGGCGAAAACGTTCAGTAGATTTGTCTGGAAATCAGCGCTGATCGTGATGAAACCTCTGGTTTTTTCGAGCGTGCAATTCTCAAATTCTATATCACAAACCGGCGCCCTTCCTACGCTGACTAATACTTTGTCTGCAATTATTTCGGTTCCGTCGGAAAGCTTCAATACAACTCTATCTTCTTTTATCTCAAAGGATTCCGCCGCTGTTTTCAGATGTAGTTTGATGCCTGCTTTTTTCAGAGCCATCGCCAATCTTTTTGAAATTTCAAGATCTTCCATTGAAACGAGATTCGGCAGGAATTCTACGATTTCCACGTCCACACCCATCTGGTTGTAGATCGAAGCAAATTCACAGCCAATCACACCTCCGCCAATTACGACAAGTTTGGCAGGTAATTCCTGCATTTTTAAAATATCTGTGGAAGATAAAATCCTCTTTCCATCGAACTTCAGGAAAGGTAATTCTACCGGTTTTGAGCCTGTTGCCAAAACGAGATATTCAGCTTCGTAAGTTCCTGCATCGGTGTATATTGTGTATTTTTTTTCTTCCTTTTTTATTTTAGTTACAGTTTCTTTTATGTTAGGAATATGGCGTTTTTTGAAGATGAATTCTACACCGGAAACAAGTTGCTCGACAACTTTGTTTTTGCGTTCCCACACTTTTGGATAATCAATTTCCGCAGAAGAAACTGAAATCCCGAAATTCTCAGATTCCTTGATCTCTCCAAAAAGTTCCGCCACTTTTACCAATGATTTAGTGGGAATACAGCCTTGATTCAGGCAAACACCACCGAGTCGTTCTTTTTCAAATACTGCTGTTTCGATGCCGTACTGTTGAAGCCGGATAGCTGCGACATAACCACCCGGACCACCGCCGATGATTGCAACTTTATACATTTATTACTTTGCTCCTAAAAACTAAATTTTTCAATTTTTCCAGTCTTTCTGACGCATCTTGCACGTCGTTCTCGGGAAGAATCTCTGTTTTTCGGGTTGAGATTCTTCGTAAGAAAACTCGTTGGAGAATTCCTCAGTAAGACATTTTTTTTCATTCATTATTTCTATTCCTGCCGCCTTAAATGACTGTTCAGAATTCCTTTGGATTTCCTGTATTTTGCCACTACCCGGCGGGAAACATTGATGCCGTCTTCTTTCAATTTATCGGCAATATCCTGGTCGCTGAGCGGATTGAAATCGTCCTCCGCATCGATCATTCTCTTGATCTGAATTTCCACGCTGTGGCGTGAAACAGAATTGTATTTGTCATCCTTGCCGGCTTTACTGGTGAAGAAATCCTTTAAACACATGATACCGAAGGGAGTGTCGGCATATTTTCTGCGGACAACTCGGGAAATCGTCGATTCATTCACCTGCAGTTCTTCAGCGATCACGGAATAAGTTAACGGATTGAGAACTCCCGTATTTTCATAGAAGAAAGCCGGTTGATTATTGATGATGGAACGCATCACGCGCACCAGAGTTCGGCTGCGCAAATAAACAGATTTTATCAGAAATTTGGCAGAATTAATTTTATTCCGCACATAATCCACAGCTTCTTTATCCTTGTGAACCTGTTTCAAAATATCTTTGTATCGCGAACTCATCCTGATCTTGGGAAAGGAAAAATCATTGACGATGATCTCATATTCATTGCCGATCTTTTTGAGGATTATATCAGGAACGACAAAATTTTCATTATTGGCCAGAATGCGTAAGCCCGGTTTCGGATCCAGATGGGAAATCTGATCTTTCCAATTCAACACAACTTTTATGGTCACTCCGAATAAAGCAGCGATTTTTTTGTAGCGTTTATGGATCAAGTCTTCAAAATGATTCTTTATCAATTGCACAGCATATTCATTTTGCGGATCATCATCTAACTGAGCCAAGAGGCATTCTTTAATGCTCCGGGCAGAAATACCGGGAGGATCGAGGTGCAAAACGATGTCATGAATTTCAGCGCTGCGTTCCAAAGATATCCCATACTCGTCTGCCAGGCTTTCGATGATAAATCCTTTGGGAAGATAACCGTGAGCATCACAACTTTCGACCAGTTCATAGGCAAATTCATATTCTTCCTGAGTGAGAATAATTTTATCCAACTGCTCCAGATAATCACTTTTTTTATTTTCTTTGGTTCGCATCAATTGTTCAAAGTTCACTTCTTCACCAATCTTGCTGCGATAATTCGACTCAAAATAATAGTCGTTATAAGCATCCAGAATTTCGCTTAATTCCTTGCATTCTTCCAAAGTTTTTTGAATTTCCGGATTATCTTCAGCGAAATCCAAATCCTCATTATCTTCAGCTTTGCCGGTTTTTTCTTCGCGCTCTGCTTGTTCTTCGCGTTCATCCCGCTCTTCGCGCTCATCGACATCTTCTTGGTCTTCCCGCGGTTCCAAAAGCTCCAGCATCGGATTGGTGATCATTTCCTGTTTCAAATGTGTTTCCAACTGCATCAGAGGCATGGCCAGCATTTCCAGAGACTGCAGCATTTTGGGCTTAAGCAGCAGGCTTTGCGTTTGTTTCTGATAAAGGGTTTGCCTGATCTTATTCATGATCCATTACTCATTCAGGAAAGGATTTGTAAACCTTTCTCCGAGATAAACTTCCTTGGCTCTTTCATTATTAACCAGTTCGCGGGATGTGCCGGAAAATAATATTTCACCCTGAAAAACGATGTAAGCTCTTTCGGTGATCTTCAAAGTTTCCTGCACATTGTGGTCGGTGATGAGCACACCGATGTTTTTATCTCTCAGTTTCTGGATAATGTCCTGAATATCGGCTACCGCCATGGGATCGACTCCGGCAAAAGGTTCATCCATCAGCAGGAAGGAAGGAGATGTAACCAATGAGCGGGTGATTTCCAATTTGCGTCGTTCACCACCCGAAAGCGTATAGGCTTTTTGTTTAGCAAGTTTAGCCAGTCCCAGTTCGTCCAGATGCTCTGCCAGTCTTCTTTTTCTTTCTTTTTTGGGAAGATTCAAAGTTTCCAGAATTGCCATAATGTTTTGTTCGACAGTTAATTTGTGAAAGATGGAAGGTTCCTGAGCCAGATAGCCGATACCAAGTTGAGCGCGTTTGTACATGGGAAGTTTGGTGATATCTTTATCATCGAAAAAGACTTTGCCTTCATTAGCTTTGATGAGACCAAGAATCATGTAAAAAGTTGTGGATTTTCCAGCGCCGTTGGGACCCAGAATTCCCACCACTTCTCCCTGGTTGATATTGATGCTGACGTTATTCACCACGCGGCGTTTACCGTAAATTTTTACCAGGTTCTTCGTCTCGATCTTATTCATCACACCGTTTTTCCCTCTTCTCTTTCTTCAAATCCGGTTTTATTTTTGGGAATCGAAAGTTAATTGTCAAGTGATAGTTCAAACTTTGTATTCACAGTTGGCATGGATAATGCTTTTAAGATATGCCAAAGTTAAGATTTAGAGTCTATATTCGAAAATAATTTGTTTTAAAGTTGATTGAAATAATGATCTCAATGTTACATCAAAAGGATAGATTCAACGAGATTCCGATTAAAATAATATGCTCATTAAAATCTATAACCTTCACATTATTCTTTTCCTTGCTGGCATAAAGATATTTGTAAATCCCATAAAATCCTATTTTCCAGAAAGCTCTAACATTTATACCACATTCCAGATCGAATAAATTTCCCTTTTCTGTTGCATCGGAATTTTCTATTCCTTTCGGAACCTCAAGCCAGCCAAAACCTCCACCTGCAAAAAGATTTATCCTGTCAGTTTTGAATGGTTTTTTCATGTAGAGTAGATTAATTGCTGTCATATCGGAAATTTCATAGGGATGAGTAGGATCTGCGCTGTTTGTGTAGTATTCAACGGAAATCGAAAGTGCTATTGGATATTTAGTAAGCTTTACATCAAAAGCCAGTTGCCCTCCACCAAGTTTGTCAATATCCGAGCGATGATCCTTGAAACCACCCTGTCCGGTACGGAGTGTAATATCTATTATCTTTTCAGGTTTGTTCAGGAAATTATTGGATTTTTGAGCATAGAGTGAACCGGAAATGACCAGGAGGAAAATCAAGATTGGTAATAATGTTAGCTTCTTCATTTTGAACTCCTTAATTTAACTAAGTTGAAACTATAGATTCAATTAGCTTATGTCAATGGAAAGTTTATATTCCAATTAGGTTTTTCTAAAATACGACACATCTTAGTAAGGTACTTTTCGCTTTGCCCTCTGCCCTTTGCTTTTCTCTGTGCTCTCTGTGGCTCTGTGTTGTTCATTTCTTTTCAAACTTATACATTCCCTGCACCGCGGTGCGCATATCGATGGACTCAATCTGGTTTTCTTCATTCACCTTGATGATGAGTCTTTGCCCGGTTGCATCATTAACAGTGAAATCTTTGTTTTCAGCTTTCTGCTGTTCGAAATAGGAAAAAACATTGGTTTGCGCATCACAAAGCTCGATGCGGCCATTAACAAAATCAAAATCCATTTTGGTAGATTTCACCCAACTGTTTTTCTCTGACTCTTCCTCGGTTTTAAAAACCACATAGCAGGAATCCTGCAACACTGCACGGTTGATTTTCTGTTCCAGAAAAAAAATTTGAAATTCGATCGCCTGGGCATCGGCAAATTCGGAAGTGAAGCGGGGCTGCCCCAGGTAGATGGCTTTTTCTTCCTGCGAAAAATAAAGCAGGAAGTCGCTGGTCATGCGGAATTCACCCGATTCGGTGACAACATTAAAATCGGCGATAACTTTTTTATAATCTTTGAAATATTCGATTTTCTCGGCTGAGATTTGAAGTGAATCTTTGCCTGCCAAATTTAAAATTGGAGATTTAATCAGATAACCGTAACCGTCATCCAAGTAATAAGTCAATTTGCCGCAATCGCCGAAAATATTTTCCCGTTCATCAAAACTGTGCACATTGTCGTAAGCGTAAAATTCCCGTTCATTCCGAAAATATTCGACCCGATCAGCTTCGAAAGTGCGGATGGTGGAATCAGTGTGAGCTTCCTCAGCCAATACTTTCCCTTGCAGGAACAGCTTTTCGGTTAATCTGAAATACTCCACATTATCGGCAAAAAGGCTGAGAGAATCGTCGTAAACTTTCACTTTTCCTTGCATTTTGGCGATTTTCTGTTTTTCATAGATATCGGCTTTATCGGCAAAAAACTCAGTTTCTCCATAAAATAAGTGAACATTGCCGATCAGGTTAGTCACGAATTCACCCTTCACTTTTTCCACGATCAATTTATCAGCATTGATCAACTTGTAAGGTTGCAGTTCGCTTTCTACAGCAGGAAGAAAACTCGTTAATAATAAAAAAAGAAGAAAAAATCTACCAGTCGATTTCTTCATTATCCAGTTTTCCTTCGGCGGATACTTTAGTAATTTCGACTCGGTCCAATCTCATATCGGAAACCATTTCTTCACCATAGAGAGTATTTTCTCCTCGGATCATTGTCACACCTTTCTGAGCAAAAATCTGTTCTGTGTTTTTATTCAGAACGGCATAGGGCGCTTTCATAGTACCGTTATCGCTGATCACCACCACGTTTCCAATGCCGGTGATCGTGTTGGCGGCATCATCCATTTCCGCTTTGTCGCTGCGTAAAGTTGATTTTACCGTTCCATCGTCATTATAGAAAGTGACGAAAACCGTATCGACGAATGTCTGTTTGGTGTCGTAATATTTATACATGTGAACGGCTGTCATTTCGTAATCCAGTCGGTCATTCGTTGTAGCCACAACCATGATGGAATCTGCTTCTTCGTCGGGAATTTTGCCTTCGATCGGCATGATCTGCTCTTCATCCTGGGAAGTGCAGGAGAGGATTGAAACAAAAATCAACAGTACAAAACATTTCAAAAACTTCGAAGGCATTTTCTTCCCCCTTCGGAAGGGGGATACAGGGGGTTTGCTATAACCAATCTTAAATCTCATGTTATTCATAATGCAAAATTAATCCTCTATCCAACAAAACCCCACTTCGTCTCCCCTTACGAAGGGGAGCAAATCGGAAAAATCTTTTCTCTTTATTTGAAGCAGAGCTGAAAGAATTCTCATTAGATTCTTCGAAAGTAAAGCTAAAAGAGACCTCAGAAAGACAATGGTTTTTCATATTTTCCTTTTGCGTTACAAAGACGAACTTCGTAACGAGAAGTACAAATTTTCTTCCCCCTTCGGAAGGGGGATACAGGGGGTTTGCTATAACCAGTCTTAGATCTCATTTTATTCATAAAGTTAAATTAATCCTCTATCCGATAAAACCCCACTTCGTCTCCCCTTACGAAGGGGAGTATAGATTTCGTTATAAAGTTTCAAGGTAGGAAATAAGCTTTTCCAGAGTTTCAATAAAAATTCCCTGTTCTTTGAGGATCAACTCGATAAATTCCCGCACTACACCTTTGCCGCCTTCACGAGAAAGAACAACATCAACTTTTTCTTTAAAATCCGGAAAAGCATCTGCCGGAGCCGCCGAAATTCCGCATCTTTTCACCACTGGATAATCATTCCAGTCATCACCCAGGTAAGCTACGTTTTCCCATTCCAAATTGAGTTCTTTCAATAATTCTTCAGCTTTCTTTGATTTGTTCCTAACTTTCTGGAAAAGTAATTTTATATCCAGATCCTGGCAGCGCTTTTCCAATATTTTGGAAGCTCTACCGGTGATCACGGCAAGTTGGATATCAGTATGTTGCAACAATCTGATTCCTAGTCCGTCTTTGGCGGAAAAGTTCTTGGATTCCAGATGGTTGTTGTCATATATGATACGGCTGTCGGTGAGTACGCCGTCGTTATCGAGGATCAATAATTTTATTTTATTAAAGTCGTTCATGTTTTTCCTTAAAATTCTTCTTGTTCCCAAGTTCGTCTTGGGAAAATAAAACTGTCATTCTGACGTTTCTTGCACGTTGTTCAATGGAAGAATCTCTGTCAGTGTTTGATGCAAAGCTGGAAGATTTTTCAATAGATTCTTCGGAAGCAAAGCTAAAAGAAACCTCAGAAAGACTATAAATTTTCATGTTTTCATTCTTTTGCGTTACGAAAACTTCGTAACGAGATCAAACCCGCTATCTATCATATAATCTCAAACATCCATCCAGAACATCAGCAATTCGATCCAGAGGCAGCATCGATTGAGAATCGCTGAGAGCTTCGATGGGATTGGGATGCGTCTCGATGAAAAGTCCATCTACCATTCCGGTAGCCAAAGCGGCTCGAGCCATCATTGGAACCAATTCGGGAGTTCCTCCGCTCACAATGCCGATGGAAGGTTGCTGCAAACTGTGCGTAACATCATAGATCACCGGATATTTTAGCTGTTTCATCACGGCAAAACTGCGAAAATCTACTACGAGATTATGATAGCCAAAACTCGTCCCCCGTTCCGTGAGCAGGATGTTGTAGTTGTTCACCGAATGCACTTTTTCGGTGGCAGCTTTCATATCCATGGGTGCCATGAACTGGCCTTTTTTGATGTTCACGATGCGTCCTGTTCTGCCGATGGCGATCAGCAGTTCGGTTTGGCGCGAAAGAAAAGCCGGTATCTGGATAATATCGGCAACTTCGGCTACTGCTTCCACCTCGATCGTTTCGTGTACATCAGTAAGAATCGGCACATCAAAACGTTCTTTGATCCGCTGAAGAATTCGTAAACCTTCATCCAAACCCACTCCGGTGGGAGATTCGATAGAAGTGCGGTTCGCTTTTTTATAGGATGATTTATAAACGAAAGTAATTCCTCTTTTCCGGGTTTCAGTCAGCAGTTTTTCAGCCACACGCAGCATTAGCGATTCATCTTCTACCACACAGGGCCCTGCGATCAGGAAGAATTTATCATGCTTGGAAAGCATCTGGTATAAACTCATATTTATCTCCAAATTCACCGCTGAAAACTGTCTGTTTGCGATTCAGAACAGCATTCAACGACGCTTATTTACTTTGCCATCTGAAACTGCCGAACTATTATGTCCAGAAATTTTTTCTTGCCATAAAAGACAGTCCAAAATTTATTCCCACCAGTTATGAAATGGATTAGATGGAGTTCTACAGCAGTTTTACTGGTTTTATTCTGCAGCCTGAGCGCTGCGGAAAAACCACAGCTTGCCCGTTTGCACTACAGCGGCGGCGGCGACTGGTATAATGACCAGGATATCATTCCAAACATAACCGAATATCTGAATGAAACAATCCACACCGATTTTTCCAACGTGGAAGCTGACGTTAAACCCACCGATTCTGAGCTTTTTGATTATCCGTTTGCCTTCGTCACCGGTCATGGGAATATCACATTCAATGAAAAAGAAACTGCCAATCTGCGTGAATATATGCTGCGCGGCGGCTTTTTGTATGTGGATGATGATTATGGTTTGGATAAATATTTCCGCCCAGAAATCAGGAAAATATTCCCCGAAAAAGAATTAGTGGAATTGCCGGCTAACCATCCGATTTTCCATTGCTATTTTGATTTTGTGAACGGACTTCCAAAAACTCATAAACACGATGATAAGCGGCCTCAGGCTTTCGCTGTCTTTGATGACAACGGTAAAATCCTGCTGCTTTATACTTATGAATCGAACATAAGCGACGGCTGGAGCAACGCGCATGACGACCCGGCCGAAATCAGAGAACAGGCGCTGAAAATGGCCGTTAACCTGTTTTATTATTTAATGACGAATTGAGGGAATATGAATAAATTGACTTCATTTTCAAGTATTCGTGAAACAGTTGCGATGAAGTTGAAATCAACCCCCTGTATCCCCCTTGACAGGGGGAAAATAAGGAAGGTGGATGCTTTGCTTCATGGTTCAGGTATTCAATGCAATGATTTTATGAAAATTGAGGATATCAAATAAATGAAAGTTATCATTGCCTCCGATTTTCATTTGAAATTCCACGAAAATGAAGAAGACAGAGACCGTCGAAAGCGAGTCTTGAAATTCCTCAATTCCTTGATCGGCAAAACAGATCTGCTTATTTTAAATGGAGATATTTTCGATCTCTGGTTTGCCTGGAACAACGTCATCATCAAAGGCTATTTCCATATTCTCAAGAAACTTGCCGACATTCGCGAAAGCGGCTGCCGTATTGTGTTCATCGCTGGAAATCATGATTTCTGGTTCAGGGATTTTTTAACGAATTTCCTGGATATCGAAGTTTACAATAATAATTTCACGGATGAAATCGACGGTAAAAAAATCCTTGTTTCACATGGCGATCTTTACACTTCCAACGATCTGCGATATAAGATGTTCCGTTCCATAATCCGTAACCGTTTCGTGATGTGGATCTTTGAAATAATGCATCCTGATTTCTCTTTGGGAATTGGTAGAATGATGAGCCGTTCCAGCCGGGAAAAACGTACTTCCACTGAACTGATGAAAGCCCGGGAAAAAGGATTGATCGAGTTTGCCAAAAAGCAATTTAAACATTTCGATATTGTTGTGATGGGACATTCCCACATTCCCAAACTGGAAAAATATGAACCGGGAATTTACGCCAATGCCGGAGATTGGATCAAGCATAATTCCTATTTGGAGATGAGCGACGGCGAAATTAAATTGATAGAATTCGTAGAAAAATAAATCGAATAGGAGTTGAATTTAGAATGAAAAAAAGCATCTTAATATTAAGCTTGGTAATTGGATTTTTATTAGTTTTGAATCTATTTGCCGCAGAGGAGAAGGAAATAGTGAAAGTAGAAATGAAAACTAATTATGGCGTGATCGAACTGGAATTGTATCCTGATAATGCACCGGTAACAGTCGCAAATTTTGTAAAGTATGCTAAAGATGGGTTTTTTGATGGTTTGATCTTTCATCGAATTATCAGCAATTTCATGATCCAGGGTGGCGGTTTCGATCAGGAAGGAAATCAAGTGGAACCAACTTACGAGCCAATCCGGAATGAAGCTGATAACGGACTTTCCAATGAGATCGGCACGATTGCCATGGCGAGAACGAACAACCCGCATTCGGCCACATCGCAGTTTTTTATCAATGTTAACGATAATAAGTTTTTAAATCACACTAATAAGCAGCAAGGCTGGGGATATTGCGTGTTTGGCAAGGTGACAAAAGGATTGGATATTGTGAACCTGATCAAAGCTGTGCCGACTTCTACCAATCCCAAACTGGGAATGCAGGACTGGCCGGTGAAACCTGTTATCATTGAAAAAATTACGATAATCGAATAGAATATTCTCGTTGATCGTTTTATAAACCTTTCAGGTATTGATTCCCTGGAAGGTTTTTTTTAACTCAACCTGCTGTCCTTCTCTTCTCGTTGCACTCGTAAAGAAGGAACATAAGAAAAGCAAGAAGATTTTATCTCATTCTAATTTTGAAATCAATTAATGGACTTTTCATCCTCGACACCGATCGGGGATCTCACATTTCTTAGATTCCCGTTTTCACGGGAATGACAAAATTTACTTTCTGAAAATCTCTTCAAAGGCTTACGACGAAGAGTCTGATTTATATAGCCTTGCAAAGGTCGATCAAGCATGAAGTTCGAAAACCTGCGCAAGGTATAAAGTTATTAATCCTTCTTCTTACTTCTGGGATGAGCTTGCTCGTAAACTTTTTTCAGATCTTTCAAGGAAAGATGTGTATAAATCTCAGTTGTACTAAGATTGCTGTGTCCCAGCATTTCTTGAACTGCCCGCAAATCTGCGCCATGTTCCAGAAGATGAGTGGCGAATGAATGCCGGATGGAATGCGGAGAATAGCCTTTTGTTTTGGCTACCAGGATGATGTATCTTTCCAGAATTTCACGCAGTTCATCAGGGCTTAATTTTTTCCCGCTTTTGGATAGAAACAGAATATCACCACTTTCTTTGGAGACAAACTGCTCTCTGATCTTCAGAAATTGTTTCACCGCTTTGGCAGCATCTTTGCCAACCGGAACGATCCTTTCCTTGTTCCCTTTACCGCGAATTTTGATGAGTTTTTCAATCAGATCGATCTGCTGAATTTTACAGTTGGAAACCTCGCTGATCCTCAAACCGCTGGAATAGATCAATTCCAGGATGGCTCTGTTGCGGATGCCGAATTTGCTGTTCAGGTCGGGAATGGAGAGCAGGTCTTCGATTTCCGGTTCGGTGAAATGTTTGGGTAGTTTTTTTTCAAATTTAGGGATTTTCAGGTTTGCAGCCGGATTTTGAGAGACGAGATTGTTCTTTTCGCAGTAACGGAAAAAGTTCTTCATGGTGGTGGCTTTTCGTGCCAGAGTTCGGTTAGAGCGTCCATTCTCACTGAGATCGCGCAGGTAGTCCCGCAGATAAAGACGAGAGATTTCTTTCAAGTCTACTGCTTTTTCAAAATACTTTTTAAGGAAATTATGCAACTGATCCAGGTCGCGTTTGTAGGCTGTGAGTGTGTGAACGGAAAGCCCCCGTGATTGCTGGGTTTTGATGAATTGATCAATGGTGGTTTGCATTATCGCTTCCTTTCAAAACAGAGTTTTGATTCCAAGTGTGTTCCCAAACAGGAGTTTGGGAACAAGACCATCTTTAAGCATCGCATCCATTTCTTACTCAACTACTCTCTCCAATTCTTGCTACCACAATTTTCAACCTCTTGTTTCTCTCTTTCCCAAATTTCTTTCTCGTTCCCAAACCTCCGTCATCTTCTCTCTAATTCCCAAATTCCGTTTGGGAACGCACTTTTCTCGTTCCCAAACTTCCGTCATTTTCTTTCTCGTTCCCAAATTCCGTCATCTTCTCTCTCGTTCCCAAATTCCGTTTGGGAACGCACTTTTCATGCGAAACTCCGTTTCGCTAACATCCTCAAAACAGAGTTTTGTCTCCAATTGTGTTCCCAAACAGGAGTTTGGGAACAAGATCATCTTTAAGCATCGCAACCATTTCTTACTCAACTACTCTCTCCATTCTCATTACCTAAATTCCAATCTCATGTTTCTCTCGTTCCCAAATTCCGTCATGTGCTCTCTCGTTCCCAAATTCCGTTGGGGAACGCACTCTTCCTGCGAAACTCCGTTTCGTCTAATCTTCGAACAAATCATCAATACTTATTACCCCTGTTTCATGGTTAATATAATATCCCGCTGAACTATATTTCCAAAATTCCGGTTCATCGACCAATCCTCTACGAACAGGATTGTTATGCATATATTCCGCTTTCTGAATAAACATGCTTTCAGAATCTATCATTTGCGGATGATAGCCTTCTTGCCAGAATTGATGCTCGCTGGAAATTTTATATTTCTTCTTGTAACATTGGAGCTGATTTAGAAGCCAATGTTTTTGGTCTTTTTCGAGTAAATTCAGAATTTCTTTGGCAGTGAACATCTTGAATGATTTGATTGTGTTTGCCAAATCATCTCCTGATGCAATCAAATGTATATGATTATCCAAAAAAACATAAGCATGGATTTTTAGATTTTTATTTTCCTGGCAAAATTTTATTGAATCGACCAGAATTTGAAAGTATTTCTCTGAAGCAAAAACAGGAATCCATTCTACTATGGTTGAAGTAATGAAATAGATTTGATCTTCTTCGATTATTTTGTATCTGCTTCTCATATCACCTCAAAACAGAGTTTTGTCTCCAATTGTGTTCCCAAATAGGAGTTTGGGAACAAGATCATCTTTAATCATCACATCCATTTCTTGCTCAACTACTCTCTCCAATTCTTGCTACCACAATTTTCAACCTCTTGTTTCTCTCTTTCCCAAATTTCTTTCTCGTTCCCAAACCTCCGTCATCTTCTTTCTCGTTCCCAAATTCCGTCATCTTCTCTCTCGTTCCCAAATTCCGTCATCTTCTTTCTCGTTCCCAAATTCCGTCATCTTCTTTCTCGTTCCCAAATTCCGTTTGGGAACGCACTTT
>JAUSOT010000122.1 GCA_030656075.1 Candidatus Cloacimonadales bacterium | reverse complement strand
ACGCTTTTTCGCAAGAGATCATGTTCTTTTTCACAAAATATGTAGCTCATTTCTCTCTTCTCCTATATATTTTTTAAAATTTATTTTTCTCTCCGCCTCATCCCCAATGAAATATTCAGCAAGCTGAATTTCACGGGGTAAACCGACTTCGTCCCGAAAGCGTTCGGGACCACCTTCTCCAAGGGAGAAGGAAAAGTACTCTGAAAACTTTTTACTCTTTACCCGCTCCTTTAAAGAGTCGGCTTGAACTTTGTTCAAACGATCTCATTTTCTTCAGCCTTATCTAAGAGGGCAGGGTGAGGCAAAAACCACTCTATTCTAAGGAACTTATCAATTCCTCGCTCTCTTCTTCCAAAATGATCAAAGAAGTTGCACCATCCACCTGATCACCGGTTTTCACGTTGATCGCTTCTATAATCCCGTCCCGCGGAGCGATCAAACTATTCTCCATTTTCATGGCTTCCACCACGATCAGCACTTCGCCTTTTTTCACTTTCTGTCCAACTTTTGCAACAATTTTTATCACGACACCCGGCATCGGTGACTTTATGCTGTTTCCGCTGCCATGCAAGGAAGAATCTTCAATATCTTTCAAAGACAGACTATCATCTAAAATGTCATGTCTGGCAATTTCGAAAACCGAATTCTGAATTTCCACAAATCCGCGTCCGGAATTTTTTTCGGAAACGTATGCCGTGATCAGGCTTTCACCACCTAAATAAAATTCCAACTTTTGTGTTTCATAATCGAATGATTTGAAAACGACAACGAATTCATTATTTCCAAATATAAATTTATAAATCCCTTTTTCATTGTAAGTTTTCACCCGGATTTCCTGTTTTTCAGAAGTTTCATTAATTCTATCGAACAGCTCGAAAGTTATGGAAGTGCCGTTCCGCCAATAACCGATATAATCCCAGACATTTGTATTCATTCCATTTCTGTTGCCAGTATTTCGGAAGGAATACAGGAAGAATGCCATGATCGGCAGCGAGGCGGGAATGCTCTTTTTCATTTCATTAATTTCTTTGATGATGCCTGCGGTATGATCGTCGCAGAAATGAGTGGAAATGCGGTTGATTTTGTATTCAGCAAAACTCATGATCTTTTTCAGGTAGGAAATGTTGGTGGCAATGCCGTGAATTTTATATTCGGATAGAGCTTTCTCCATTTTTTGGATGGCTTTTTCGCGGTTTTCGGCATGAACGATCAACTTGGAGATCATCGGATCGTAGAAGCTTTTGATAACGGTATCTTTGTCGATGCCGGTATCGATGCGGATTTCAGAGTCTCTGGGTTCCACGTAAAGTGACATTTTGCCGGGAGAAGGCAGGAAGTTATTAGCCGGATCTTCCGCATAAATTCTGCATTCGATGGCATGACCGGTTTGCTTCAAATCTTCCTGTTTTAATCTTAATTTGTTTCCTGCAGCAATCAAAATCTGTTCTGTCACCAGATCGATTCCCGTCGTAAATTCCGTGACGGGATGCTCCACCTGGATGCGTGTGTTCATTTCCAGGAAGTAGAAATTTTTGTCTCTATCCACCAGGAATTCAATCGTGCCGGCACTGTTGTAATTTGTTTCTTTCCCAATTCTGACGGCAGCTTCTCCCATTCTTTGGCGCAATTCAGGATCGATAGTGGGTGAAGGAGCTTCTTCGATGATTTTTTGATGTCTTCTTTGAATGGAACATTCCCGGTCGAAGAGATGAACAACATTGCCAAAGTTATCTCCCAAAATCTGGAACTCGATATGCCGGGGATTTTCCAGATATTTCTCGATGAAAATATCTCCATCACCGAAATAGGATTTGGCTTCTCGCGATGTTGCTTCCAGAGCATTTTTCAGCTCTTTTTCGCTGCGCACGATCCGCATGCCTTTGCCGCCGCCGCCGGCAGCAGCTTTGATCAAGATCGGGAAAGGAATTTTTTTGCTTTTTTCAAGCAACGTTTTAGCAGCACCAATCACCGCATCAACTTGCGGAATTTTGATTGATTCAATGAACTTCCTGGCTTGAATTTTATTGCCCATCAATTCCATGGAAGCAGCGTTGGGGCCTATGAAAACAATGTTTTGAACATCGCAGGCTTCTACAAATTTCGAGTTTTCAGCCAGAAATCCGTAGCCGGGATGAATGGCATCGCAGCCTGTTTTAATAGCCAGATCGATGATCTTTTCGATGTTCAGATAAGTATCTGCCAGGTCAACTTCCCCGATGCAGTAAGCTTCATCGGCATAGTTCACGTGGATGGAATCGTTGTCGGCTTGAGCATAAATTGCCACAGTTTTGATGCCCAGCGAACGAGCGGATTTCATTATCCGCACGGCAATTTCACCTCGGTTGGCAATCAGTATTTTCTTAAATAATTTCATATAATTATAAACATCCTTTTTCCATATTCTCCCCCTTACGTGTCGGCTTTCCGATTTTACCATAGCTCTTCTTTTGGAAAACGATCACTTCTCTTCAACCTTTTCCATAAGGGGGAATTAAAGGTGGGTTGTTAAAAATCTTAAAATTAATCATGAATCTTACAAAACCCCTCTCCGACTAAAGCCGTATCTCCCCTTAACAGGGGAGCAATAAGGAATACACATTATTTGTCTTTCACCCAATTTGGTTTTCGTTTTTCCAGGAAAGCTGCCATTCCCTCCTGTCCTTCTTCCGACGCTCTAATGTCAGCGATCATCTTTGCTGTGTATTCCAAAGCTTCATCCAGACTCAATTTGTTCGAAATATTAAACAGAAGTTCTTTGCACATGGTCATAGCTTTCGGGCCACTGGTTTTCAGGAGTGCAATCACACCATCCACATATTCATCGAGTTCTTCCGAACTGAGAGATTTATTCACCAGTTTGTGTTTTTCCGCTTCCGGTCCTTTGAATCTTTTGCCGGTCAGCATTAATTCTTTTGAACCATATTCGCCAACTCTTTTGGTTACATACGGTGAAATGCAGGCAGGAATTATGCCGATCTTCACTTCGCTTAATGAGAAAGTTGTGTCGTTATCACAATAAGCCAGGTCACAAGCTGCCAGGATGCCGTTCGCTCCACCAATCGCAGCACCGTGTACTATGGCTATTGTCGGTTTTGCTGAGGTATAGATCGCATAAAAGCATTTGGAAAGCTGCAGTGATTCTTTGTAGTTTTCTTCATAGGAATATTTTGCCACATCCCGCATCCAGTTCAGATCAGCTCCGGCACAGAAAGACTTTCCTCTTCCTCGCAGCACAATTATCCTCACTTCATCATTATGATTCAATTCTTCCACAGCTTTTATCAGCTCCGAGATCATCACTTCATTGAAAGCGTTGTGTACTTTCTGCCGGTTGAAGAAAACTGTGCCAACCTGGTCTTTGATTTCAATTTCGAGAGTTTGGTAGTTCATGATATTTTTCCCTTTATTCAACTAATTTTTATAACCGGTAATTGGAGTTTCAATTAGTTTATCATTCATTAATATATTTAGATAATTCACTTTCCAATTCCTCTATTGTAGGTAGTTTTGTTTGTATATTTTCGGAGATTGAATTCGTCAAAATGTAATTACTAATCCCAATAGGTTTATTGATATCACGTAAAGAATACTCAGCTTCAATTTTATCTTTTTCTTTGCACAATATCAATCCGATGCTTGGATTATCAGATTTTTCTTTTTTTTGACTATCAACTGCTGAAAGATAAAAATTTAATTTGCCGGCATATTCAGGTTTAAACTTTCCTGCTTTCAATTCGATAACAACATAACATCTTAGATCAAGATGATAAAATAGTAAATCAATGAAATAGTCTGTGTTACTGATTTCGATCTTAACCTGTCGGCCAATAAAGGCAAAGCCTTTTCCTAATTCTAACAAGAAATTAGTGATCCGTTTTGTTAACTCTTTTTCAATTTCTCTTTCTTGAGCATCTTTACCAATTTCTAGAAAATCAAAATTATATGGGTCTTTTAATGTTTCTTGAGCAAGATCGGAATGAGGTTTTGGAAGCGTCTTTGCAAAATTTGTCAAAGCTTTACCGCTTCTTTCATACAAATTATTTTCGATTTGAAGATTTAACACGTTTCTGGACCAACCATTTTGTATAGTTGATTTTGAATAAAACAGCGCTTCATTAATGTCTTTAATCTTCGACACAATCATTCTGTTGTGACCCCAGGGAATTTGTGCCACAACCTGTGGCACTTTTTCAAATTGTTGTGAATAAAACAGATACCACTGCCTTATTGCATAAAGGTTTCGTCTGGAAAAGCCTTGGATTTCTGAAAAATCATTATGTAATTCTTTTGATAATTCATCTATTATTGAGCTTCCCCATTTAAATTGACTTTGCTTTTGTACAATCTCCTTTCCAAGATGCCAATAAAGTTCAATCAAACTCGAATTAACATATATGGAAGCTTTTATCTGTGCTTGTGTTATTGCAGATTTTATACTATTTATCCATTGAGTATAATCGCTATTCTTAATTATCTTATCTTCCATAATCATTAATTAATCTTGAGGTCATAACCTAATTAATTCATTGTACTTTCTGCAACAAGCTGTTGCAGAATTTGGTTATCCAAATCATTCTGACGGTTAAAAAAAACCGTACCAACCTGGTCTTTGATTTCAATTTCTAATGTATGATAGTTCATTACATTATTTCCTTCTTACTATTATAATATCCAAGCTTCTTTAAAGCTTTGACAACTATTTTTTTATCTGAATCAGTTTTATCATGATTACCATGACCCTTAAGTACTACAACTTCATAATTCTTCTCATCAAGAAATTTACTTAAAATAAATCTGCATTGCTCTGCAGTAATATCCGGATTATTCATATGAACAGGTAGAATTAATAATAATTTTCTTTTAAACTTATGAAAGAGCAAATCTATTAACGCACCTCTTACTTGTTTAGATGTACGTGATTCTATCTCAACAGCTATTTCGTCTGCTATTGTACCATCAATTCTTGCATAATTACAGGTTCCATAATAAACTTTTATGCATTCTCCTTCATTTCGATAATCAATACCAGCAGCTAAAGATAAAATTTTCTTTCCATAGTTTTCATGTTTCCCCATAATTTACCCCTTGTTACATATTATTCAATATTTGGTTCTTTTTTTTATTGTAATCTTCATCACTTATGAGGCCTAATTGTTTTAGTTCCAATAATTTTTTCAATGATTCTTTTGGATCATAATTTTTATTTTCAACTATTTTGAATTGATTTTTAAAATCTAATAAATGATTTAAAAATTCTGTCGCTTTTATTCCTTCACCAAAAATCGTTAATGCCCCATGAATTTGGAACTTAACTATTCTCTCGTCACCATCATCATCGACTAAATAAAAAGCTATATTATTCTTAACTTCTTGAAGTTGTCTGCCGACAGAACCTGAAGCAAGAAATGATCTTAAACCACTTGGTTGAAACTTATGTAACTCAATTTTTAAAATGTTTTCGTAATCAATTTTGCAATTAAAATCGGAATCATAATAACAAAATGATTTATTTAGCACAAATGCAAAACCACTTTTTTTTGATAAATTGGGATATCCTTTAAGACCCCCTCTATAACTTGCTTGCTGCACAAAAACTACTTTCTCACAATCTCTAATTAATTCAAAATCAAGAAGTAAACATTTAGAGCAATATTTTGTAGATAATTGTATTTCAAAGTTCCTTAATCTCTGATTACACTTTGCACATAAACCAACATTACTAGAGTTCTTTAAACCTGTTGAAATCTGATTATCATTATTTCTTTCTTCATTTATTTTTTTTTCCAACTCTATTCGTTTATGTCTTGCAATTAAATGAACGATCAAACTTAATATAAAAATTATTAAAATAATCTCCATAGTTTACTCCTATTTTACAACAAAGTATCAAATCATGTAGCTAATGATAACACTCGTTCATCCTTTTTCCAAATAATCACTTGCAATTCTGCGACAAGCTGTCGCAGAATTTGGTTATCCAAATCATTCTGACGGTTAAAAAAAACTGTTCCCACTTGATTCATGATTCCGATTTCTAAGGTTTGGTAGTTCATTATTTATAGTCCTTTTCATTAACAATTATTTTGTCCCGATTGTGCTTCAATAAACGGAAGTTTCTCACGATATTTTTCTAATCTGTACTGACATGTATTATAATTCGGATATTCATGTTTTCGTCTTTTATACTCAGGTATTCTACCAATATATCTATTATAAGATTTTGAAGGTGATTCTAATATTTCAAAGTTATAATTAAAATCATTCTGATGATTCTTTTTGAATTGTATAAATACCCACTTGCTCGTAAAGTAAATCGTTTTCAGTTTAGTACACGCCTTAAATATATCATTTATTTTTCTGATGTCCTGATCAATAAGTCTTTTATCGGAAGAATCAATTTTACCTTTAATTATTTTTCTTCTACATTTTTCGAAAAGATCAGTTATTCCAAATTTCATTTTTTTAAGAAAATCCTTTATTTCTTTAGGATTAGATAGCTCTTTATTGTAGATTTTTCTTAGCAATGGCCAGAAATAATTGTCTTCGCTCCCATAGTAGAAATCGATATCTGTATTTTTATTAAAACATCTTGTGAAGGCACTATATAATCTTCCTAATTCATCATTACCTATTATTTTGGAGGTTAACTTGATTGGTGGGAATGATCCAATTATCAAGTATTCTATATCATTATTGTAAAAACTTGGATATGGATGTTCTTCATAAGAGTTTATCATATGTAACTTATTCACCTTGCATTAATCCTTTTGAATTACTATTATTAATGACATCGATTTCGATGCTTTATAATTTTTCATTTTCTTCATTTTCTACATCCTAAACACACCGTTTTTCTGATCAGGATATTTTTTATTCAACGAAATGGCAACAGCCATACCGATGATCTTGCGCGTATCTACCGGATCTATGATGCCATCGTCCCACATGCGGGAAGTGCTGTAGAAGGCGCTGCCTTCCTCTTCATATTTATCCAAAATCGGCTGCATGAATTTCCTGGCTTCATCATCATTCATTTCCGGTAAACCACGGAATTTTAACTGTTCCTGTTTCACTGTGAGCAGCACATTGGCTGCTTGCTCACCACCCATTACGGAAATTTTGGCATTCGGCCACATGAACAGAAATCTGGGATCGTAAGCTCTACCGGCCATAGCATAATTTCCCGCACCAAACGAACCGCCGATTATCACAGTAAGTTTGGGAACATCCGCATTGGCAACAGCATGAACCAGTTTTGCTCCATCGCGGGCAATTCCACCTCTTTCATATTCTTTTCCAACAATAAAGCCGGTAATGTTTTGCAGAAATAAAATCGGGATTTTCCTGGAAGTGCAGAGTTCAATAAAATGCGCTCCTTTCAAAGATGTTTCGGAAAACAGCACACCGTTATTGGCGATGATTCCGACCGGAAATCCCATAATTTTGGCAAATCCGGTAACGATCGTGGGAGCATATCTGGCTTTGAATTCGTGAAATTTGCTTCCATCCACAATGCGGGCGATAACCTCTTTCGAATCTACCGGTTTCTTCAGATCAACGGGAGCAATGCCATAAAGTTCTTCTGCATCATAAAGCGGTTCTTCGATGGGTGATATATCTAATTGCTGCTTATCTTTAATTTCCAAAGATTCAAAAATATTCCGGCAAATCTGCAAGGCATGTGCATCATTTTCCGCCAAGTGATCTGCCACACCGGAAATGGTGGTATGAACTTCTCCGCCACCGAGTTCTTCGGCAGAAACATCTTCACCTGTTGCAGCTTTCACCAGCGGTGGACCGCCAATAAAGATAGTTCCCTGGTTTCTTACGATAATAGTCTCATCAGCCATGGCAGGAACGTAAGCACCTCCAGCTGTGCAGCTTCCCATCACGATGGCAATTTGCGGTAAGCCAGCGGCAGAGAGTCTGGCCTGGTTGAAGAAAAACCTGCCGAAATGATATTTATCCGGAAATATCCTGGCTTGATCCGGCAGGAATGCTCCGCCTGAATCGACCAGATAAACGCAGGGCAGTCCATTTTCCATGGCAACTTCCTGAGCCCGAACATGCTTTTTGATGGTTTCCTTTGTATAAGTTCCGCCTTTCACGGTGGCATCATTGGCAATGATCACCGTTTCTTTGCCATGAATCACACCGATTCCTGTCACAATTCCTGCAGATGGAAACTGATTATCGTATTGATCATAGGCAGCCATGGGGGAAAGTTCCAGAAAGGGAGTGTTTGGATCGATCAGAAGATCGATTCTCTCTCGTGCTAAAAGCTTTCCTCTTTCCAGATGCTTTTTCCTGGCTCTTTCGCTGCCGCCTTTTTTCACTTCCTGCAGGATGGCGTTGGTCTTATCCAATAGTTTCAGGAATTCTTTTTTATTGGCTGTGAATTCCGGAGAGTTTGGATCGATTTTCGATTCTAGTTTATACAAGATTACATCCTTTATTGCTAGTTATTCATCTTCATTTTTCTTCATCTGCACTTGTGCAATCTGAATAGCTTCATGCAGTTTTTCCAAAAATAGTTCTTTAGGTGGTAATTCAGTTATATACTCAGCAACTTTGATCCGATCATCCTGCAAGAACATCAATTCCATTTGCTCTTGGCCTTTTTCCGAACATAAGATCAAACCGATAGGAGGATTTTCATCATCCAGTTTTTCATATTTTTTCAGATACTTCAGATATAGTTCCATCTGCCCTTTGTATTCAGGTCGGAATTTATCGAGTTTCAACTCTATCACAATAAAACACTTCAACCTGCGATGATAAAAAACCAAATCCATATAAAAATCGATAGCATCGAGAGTAATTCTCTTTTGCCTTTCCACAAAATAGAAATCTTTGCCAAACTCGAGAATGAATTTTTGCAGAGCGTTCAGAATTGCAGATTCAAGATCTTTCTCACTATACGAATCTGAAAGCTGCAAGAAATCCAAAACATAAGGGTCTCTGAAAACCAGATCTGATGTCATCTTGTCTTCTTCTTTCAGTTCTTTTAGTTGATTCTCAATTGTTTTTTCGGGAAGTTTGGAAAGAGCAGTTCTTTCATAAAGCAAACTGCCAATTCTATTTTGTAGAATTCGTGTGCTCCATCGTTCTTTTAAACAAAAGGTTGCATAGAATTTTCGTTTGAGTTCTTCTTTTATGGGTAATAGCTGAATTATGTGTGTCCATGTGAGTCCTTCGAATTCTCCAATCAGTGATTGGACTGTTTGGTAATTCTCGTAAAGTTGGATCATATACCACAAATTCGATGTAGAATAGCCTCTTCCATATCGATCTGTTAAATGTGCACTCAATGAATTCACTACCTGTTTTCCATATTCCGCCCGGTCTGATTTTATGATTTCTTCTTTTATGGATTTTCCTATATTCCAATATAGAAAGATCATTTCCTGGTTGATGGCAACAGCAACGTTTTTCTTTGCCTGTTCGATCAATTTTACAACTGAATTGAAAAAATCTTCTTTAACTGAAATATCATTCATAAGATAATACCTTTTAAAATTTACAGATTAGAGTATTGCTATTTTCCAACATAATTTTTTAAATTCTCTCCTCACTGCGGAGACATTTGAATACTCCACGCAGTGATTGGAGAGTTACTCTCGTTCCAACGATCTTCGTTGGAATGCAGTTTCTCCGCTCCTGCGGACATGAGACGATAATTTTCCCGCAGAGCGGGGATTGCACTCCAGTCATCGCCATACTACGCCCTGATAGGCTGAGTATTGGAACAAGTTCTTCAAACCTTTGAAAAGGCTGACATGAAAGAATTGCTCTGAAAGAAGCCGTTTTCAAGGTTTTCATTTTACAACGCTTCATACAAAATTTCCGTCACATCCATCACCTGGATTTCTGAATTCATCGACTTCAGAGTTTCCTCGAACATCTGCAGACAATACGGACAGGCAACTGCGATAATATCCGCTCCTGTATCGATCAGTTGCTTCAGACGAACATTAACGATCCGCTCGTCTTTGTCCCATTCCATCCACAAACCGCCGCTTCCAGCCCCGCAGCACACACTTAAATTACGATTAAAATCTTCAACTTCCAAGAGTTCTAAACCGGGAATACTTTTCAAGATATTTCTTGGTTCTTCGTAAATACCGTTTTTCCTGCCCAAAGTGCAGGGATCGTGATAAACGACTTTTTTATTGAATTCTTTGGCTGGCTTGATCGCTCCCTCATCGATCAGTTTGGACAAGAATTGAGTTATATGAAGCGTTTCAAAATCAGCTCCAAATTCAGGATATTCATTCTTGAAAGTTGTGAAACAATGAGGTGAACTGACCAGAACTTTGGTTACTCCGGAAGTGGTAAATTCTTTGATGTTAGCTTTGCAAACCTGCGTAAAAACCTGCTCTGCGCCTATCCTGCGAACAACCTCTCCGCAACAGTGTTCTTTCGTTCCCAAAATGCCAAACGAGATCTCAGCCTGCTGCAGGATTCCGGCTGTTGCCCTGGCAACTTTCTGGTTTCGGGGATCGTAAGCCGGCAAGCAACAAGGAAAGAATAAATAATCCATTTCTTCCTGAAATTGCGGAACGCCGCTTTCTTTTGCCCAATCGGCTCTATTCTCGATTGGTTCACCAAATGGATTTCCGACATTTTTAATTTTCTGCACAGTGGATTTTAGGGTTTCAGGATAAGAGCCAAAATCGACCAGCAGCCGCTTGGCAGCGCGCAGAATTTTGGGTGTATCTATTCCATGCGGACATTGATCCACACAAGCTTCGCAGCCTACGCAACGATAAATTTTATCGATTTCCTGAGCCAGCTCATTTTTATCTTCACTGCTGGCAACCATTCCCATTGCGGTTTCCAACGAAAAGCGATAGACCGGAAAATCATAAAGATCGACCTGGTACCAGGGGCAGATACTCGTGCATTTTCCGCATTGATAGCATTTGTAGATGCCTTCCGCTCCTTCTTCCAGCAAAACTTCCCTGATCTCGTCGTTGATTTCTTCTATTTTCTTCATTTTATTATAAACCCCTCTGTCTGCCGAGAGCCGGACATCTCCCCTTGACTGGGGAGAAATTTGGAATCAAACGTTTCATTCTTCCTTATTCTCCCCCTGCAAAGGGCAGAGTGTGTGAAAATAGTAGCCCGACACTCCGTGGCGGAAAATCGGAGTCGAAATTTCGATTGTAATCGACGATCTCTCCGAAAGGAGATGTTTTGTGTTCCAAGAAATAAATTCATTTTTTAATTTTCACACAGTCTGGGGGAATAAAGGGGGTTATCAATAATTTTTCCCACATTTTTTTAGTCTCATTTCTACGATCCAAGCAGAGCCTCCATCATCGTTGCCATCTGCAAATCCTGCAGGTTTTTCTGTTGAGTTGCTCCTGACGGACAAGCCGTGATGCAGCTTCCACAACCCACGCACAACGCTTCTTTTACTTCCACAATCCGCTTTTTCTCGTTAAATATTCTGGCTTCATAAGGACAAACCGGGACGCATAATTTGCAGCCGGAACAGACATCCGGGTCCACAAAAGCGATCTGCGGATCAAGCGAAAGTTCTGGTTGGGAAAACATCTGCAGCGCTTTGGAAGCTGCTGCGGAAGCTTGCGCCACCGTATCGGGAATATCTTTGGGAGAATGACAGCAGCCTGCCAGCAAAAAACCCGGAACCATCGATTCAACCGGCCTTAATTTGGGATGGATCTCACTGAAAAAACCATTCTCATCTGTTTGAATTCTAAGTTTATTGGAAAGCACGACAGCTTCAGCAGTAGGAACGATGGCAGTAGCCAGCACGACCATATCTACTTCGAGTTTCAATTGCCTGCCGGTGAGAGTATTATACGACCAGACAACCAGCTTATCGCCTTTTTTAATGACCCTTGCTGGTTTTCCACGCACATAGAGCACATTATCGTGATCTTTAATTCGCGTGAAAAATTCTTCATAACCTTTGCCGGCCGTTCTCACATCGATCGTGAAGACAATTGCTTCGCCGTCCGGCACCTGGTGTTTATAAAGATGAGCGTGTTTGGCATTATACATACAACAGATCTTCGAGCAATACGGCATGTGATGCTCGGGATCGCGGGATCCGACACAGGAAATGAAGGCGACTCGTTTAGGAATTTTCTGATCGGACGGACGCAGAATTTCTCCTTCTGTCGGGCCGGAAGCAGAAACCATTCTTTCGAACTGCAAACCAGTTATCACATCGAGATATTTATCAGCGCCATATTCCCTGAATTTTTCTTTTGGATAAGTGTCGTAACCTGTTGCCAGAATGATCGCGCCAAATTCATCCTCGATAAATCTATCCTGCTGCGTAAAATCGATCGCCTCCAAAAGACAGGTTTTCTGACAAATCCCGCATTTGCCGTTAAATCGAAAGTAAAGACAATTGTCTTTGTCGATGACCGGCTTATTGGGAACAGCCTGCGGAAATGGGGAATAGATCGCTTTTCTTTTTCCAAGTCCTTCATCAAATTCGGATAAAACTTTGGTCGGGCATTTTTCCGTACAATCACCGCAACCCGTGCATTTATCATGATCCACGTAAGCTGCTTTTCGCCGGATTTTCACTTTGAAATTCCCAATATTTCCCGAAACATCTTCCACTTCCGAATAAGTTAAAAGCTCTATATTTTCATGTTTTCCAGCTTCGACCATTTTCGGCGTGAGAATGCATTGCGAACAATCCAGGGTGGGAAAGGTTTCGGAAAGCTGCGCCATGTGTCCGCCGATGGAAGGATTTTTCTCCACCAGCGTTACTTTATAACCGGAATTGGCAATATCGAGAGCAGCCTGAATTCCGGCAATTCCCCCGCCAATAACCAGAGCTTTCTGCGTGACCGGAACTTTTATCGGTTCGAGTGAATTGTTCAGGTTGATCTTGCCGACGACTGAATTGATCAAAGAAATCGCTTTGGGCGTAGCCTTGTTCATATCGGAATGAACCCAGCTGCACTGCTCGCGAATATTGGCAATTTCCAGGAAATAGCGATTCATTCCAGTTGATTCTGCCGCTTTTCTAAACGTTTCTTCGTGCAGAGATGGAGTGCAGCAGGCCACGACAACCCGTTCTAATTTGTTTTCTTTAATCGTTTCCGTGATCAAATTCTGTCCGGGCTCGGAACACATGTATTTGTAATCCCGGCAGACAGTTACATTGGGATTCTTACCAATCTCCTCAACAACTTGATCGATATTTACCGTCGAACTGATGTTCTTGCCGCAATGACAAACGAATACTCCGGTTTTTTTCATTCAATTTTCTCTTTCAACTTAACCTTGAAAGGATTTCTCTCAAAAAACTCTTCCACTTTAATCCTTTTAAGGTTTCTTCCTTACTCTCTCACACATTTTTTTAACCTTAAAATTGCTAACCAAAAAGAAATTTTGAGAGAAGCGTTTTCAAGGTTGCTTTCATATTTTCCCTGTTCTTTATTTCAGTTTCAGGATTTTCTCTTTTAGCACAGGAATCACTTTGAACAGATCATCGACGATTCCATAATCGGCTTCATGAAAAATGGGAGCATTAGCATCTTTATTGATGGCAACTATTATTTCCGCGTTTTTCATTCCAGCTATATGTTGGAAGGCACCGGAAATTCCAATCGCGATATACAATTTCGGTTTGATCACTTTGCCGGAAGAACCAACCTGTCTGTCTTTGGGCAGCCAATCGGCATCGACGATCGGGCGGGAACAGGCCACAACTCCGCCGATAGCAGCGGCAAAATCTTCGATCATTGCCAGATTATCCTTCTCTTTGATACCCCGCCCGATACCAATCACAATATCGGATTTGGTGATATCGACGTCTCCGGCAACTGCTTCGATATACTCAAGAAATTTGCGGTAATCGGGAGCTTCGGAAACCGGTGAATCCAATTTAATTATTTCTGTTTTCAGGTTGCTTTCAGTTGCCGGAAAAGAACCTGCTCGAACGGTGAGCATATAAGACGGATTTTCTCTCAAAAGCACTTTGGCAGCTAATTTACCATCGAACATGTGTCTTACTACTCTCAGGTTTTTTTCGGAAATTTCGACATCCAGACAGTCGGTGGTAAAGGGAATATTCAGTTGAGTGGCCAGAGCCGGACAAAGATCCATTCCAAAAGCAGTATGCCCGATCAAAAAGAGAAACGGATTTTCTTTTTGGATCAGATCAGCCAGTGCGATCTGATAGGTTTCCGCATTAAATTCTTTAAATTTTTCATTGTCGATAACCAGAATTCGGTGAGCTTGGGAGGCTATTTTTTCCACGATTTTTTCTGTATTAAACCCCAGAATTACAGCCGTTACTGTAGAGTTGTTTTTATCGGCCAGTTTCCTGCCGCAGGCTAAAAGTTCAAAACTGATATCCCTGATCTGTTCCTGACGATGTTCGATCAAAATATATATTTCAGACATGCCTTCCTCCTAAAGTAGCCCTTTTTCTTTGATGATGCCGGCAAGTTTAGAAGCTGATTCAGCGGTGGAACCGGTAAGGATTTCGACTTGTTTGGAAATCGGAGGAATATATAATTCTTCCAGAACGGAATTGCAGATAAATTCCGCCTGCTGCAATTCTTGCTTTCCAATAACCCGGATTTCCTTTTTAGCTGCTCTTCGGATGGCGATAAGCGAAGCATAACGTGGTTCATTGATGCCGGTTTGGATAGTGAAAAGTGCCGGCAGCGCAATATCGAGATGCTCAAGAAGACCGCCTTCCAGTTCCCGCTGCACATCTGCTCTGTTTTTATTCACGTCAAAATCGATCACGAGTGCAGCATGGGGAATTCCCAGCAATTCAGCCAGGGTGACGCCAATTTGCGAATAGGCATCATCGGTAGCAATACAGCCGGTGAAGATGATGTCGTAATTTAAAGTTTTGATCACAGTCTGCAAAATTTGAGAAGTCTGAAAACCATCGAGTTCGTCAAAATCTTCCGCCTTTATCCTGATGGCATTATCCGCTCCTTTGGCCAGAGCAATCCGCAGCGTATCTTCCGCATCTTCTTCTCCCAGAGAAAGAACCGTTATCTCCCCGCCGAATTTTTCCTTGATTAAAACGGCCTGTTCCAGGGCATAAGTATCGGATTCATTCGTGTCGAAAGTGAGACGATCCTTCTCGATGTCCTTTCCGCTGGAATCAATCTTAACTTCTGATTCGGAAGTTTGAGGAACACGTTTAATACAAACAATAATATCCAAAATTGCCTCCTTGCTGCATTGAGTTAAACTGAGAAAACTGAATTCGTCTTGAACTCTTTTTCCTATCTAAATCAATGCTTATATTTTTTAAACTTACTTTATTAACCACCTCATCCTGGCCTTCTCCTATCGAGGAGAAAGAAAACAAATTACTTCCTCTCCTTGCAGGAGAGGATTAAGGTGAGGTTTAATTCTATTTCACCAATTCACCCGCGATCACCAGTTTCTGAATTTCCATGGTTCCTTCATAAAGTTCCAGGATTTTCGCATCACGATAATATCTTTCTACTGCATAGTCTTTGGTATATCCATAACCGCCGTAAACCTGCACCGCTTTTCTCGTTACATCGACAGCGATCGTGGCAGCATAATATTTGGCCATGGCAGCTTCTTTGGTGAATTTCTTGATTCCGGCATCTTTGCACCAGGCAGCATATTGAACCATTAATCTGGCAGCATGAACCTGAGTTGCCATTTCAGCCAGCAGATTCTGGATCATTTGATGTTTGCAGAGCGGTTTGCCAAAAGTTACTCTTTCTTTGGAATATTGAACCGAGTCATCCAGGGCAGCCTGGGCAATTCCGACTGCCTGTGCACCGATGTCGATGCGTGAACCATCCAGGGTATTCATGCACATATAAAAACCCTGTCCCAATTCTCCTAATAAGTTCTCTTTGGGAATGCGGCAATCCTCAAAGATCAGTTCGCAGTTTCCGGTGGCACGCACACCCATCAAATTTTCATGTTTTCCCAAAGTGAAACCGGGTGTATCCCTTTCCACGAGGAAGGTAGAAATTCCTTTGTGTTTCGCCTCTTTGTTTGTGAAAGCAAAAATTATGAAAATTCCGGCTTCTGTTCCATTGGTGATAAACCGTTTGGCGCCGTTTAGAATATATTCATCTCCATCCAGTACGGCTGTAGTTTCCATGGCAACCACATCCGAGCCGGCATTTGGCTCCGTGATACCGATCGCTCCGATCTTTTCTCCCGAGCAGAGTAAAGGAAGATATTTCTGTTTTTGCTTTTCATTTCCAAATTTTAAGATCGGGTAAGTGCAGAGAGAATTATTAACTGCTGTGATAACTCCTGTGGAAGCGCAGCAGCGGGAAATCTCCTCCACTGCGATTGACAGCGACACAAAATCAAATTCCGAGCCACCGTATTTTTCCGGTACGATGATTCCCAGCAAACCCATGTCTGCTAATTTCCTGATGCTTTCCTTGGGAAATCGACCGGATTCGTCGATCTCGGCAGCTAAAGGTGCAATTTCGTTATCAGCAAATTTTCGCACTTCTTCCTTCAGCATTTTCTGATCATTGGTTAATTCAAAATTCATTCTTTCTCCTTAAAATTATTTCAAAATTTATCAGACTGGAGTTCATAGCAAAGCATGGACTTCAGAATGATCAACACGTTATTTTCTATTTCAAAATCTCTTTACCTCATCCGTCCCGATCCTTCGACTACGCTCAGGATGACATCAGGACACCTTCTCCATAGGAGAAGAAAAAGTATCTTAATCTCTAAAAACATCTTTACCCTCTCCACTGGGGAGGGCAGGGTGGGGCAATTACTTTTAAATTTTACACTCTATTTCAATATAATCATAAAGCCTTTTTCATATTTCATAACTTACTAACATAAACCAAGTTATATTCTGCAAAATCATCCTGACTACCTCCTAACCGACAGCACAAAGTTAACCTCTTCTCAGTCACATAATTAGCAGAGTTATTAAATTTATTAATTTAGCACTCACATTATCTGCCTCTTCCGACTTCGCTTTGCTCAGCCACCTTCTCCAAGGGAGAAGGATAAGCACTTAAAAGATTTACAAAATCATCACCCTCTCCACTGGGGAGGGCAGGGTGGGGCAATTACTTTTAAATTTTACACTCTATTTCGATATAATCATAAATTATTTCAAAATCTCTTTGGCAATTTGAGATTTTGTCATTATCGGTGATGTTTCCAAGAGCTGCAGAACTTTGGCATCCCTGAAATAACGTTCCAGAGGATAATCTTTCATAAAACCATAGCCGCCGTGTACCTGGATGGCGTTCAAGCCGCAGAAAAATCCTGTTTCGGCAGCGGTAAATCGGGCAATTTTGGACTGCTGGGCAAAACTTTCTCCATTATCAAACCTGGAAGCGGCATCATAGATCAACAATCTGGCAGCTTCTATTTTCATTTTCATTTCAGCCAGCATCTCCCTGATGGCAGGATATTCTCCGATTTGATGATCAAACTGCACTCTTTCCTTGGAATATTTGATGGCTGTTTCCAGTGCTGCCTGAGCAATTCCCAGCGAAACTGCTGCAAAGCCGATATTGGCGAAATCATGAATTTCAGATTGGATCTTTCCCGCTTTGTCATCCGGAATGAAACAAGCTTCATCCAATAATTCAACATCCTTGAATTCGATACCGGCAAACCCGGCTGCCCTCAAGCCCAGAATATTTTTCGGGCTCAGTCGAATCCCGTTGATGCTTTTTTCTAAAATGTAGTATTTTGTGTTTTCCGGTGTTGAAACCGGCATGATGAAAAAGTCGGCAGCAGCGCCGTTCAAAACAAACTCCCGCTTTCCTGTGAAAATGATTTTATCACCTTCTGTTTTCAGATCGTTTTGTTCTTCCGGCAGATCTATCTCCGGTTCACAGACAAATCCCCCGATCTCATCTTCCGCCAGTTTGTTCAGATATTTTTCTTGGAACGTTTCTGTCCCGTATTTCATGATGGGATAGGCAACCAGGCAGTTATTGACGACGAGAACCGTTCCGATGGATGCACAGACTTTTGATATTTCTTCCACGGCAATGCAGAGGCTTGTCAAGTCCAGTTCGACTCCACCGAACTGTTCAGGAATGATCAGTCCTAACAAGCCTAATTCTGCTAATTTATTAACGATTGCCGGCGGGAATATTCCTTTTTTTTCGATATCTTCTGCCACAGGTTCGATTACGGAAACGGCAAATTTTCTGAATTCGTCGCGAATCATTTTCTGCTCGTTATTCAATTTTATTAAACTCATTTAACCCCCGGGTGACTATTTGATCTGTCCCGTTATATATATTTTATTTGCTAATCCAGAAGCGGATAAAGTGCTGGTGCGGTTCATTATGTTTCGGCTAATATTTATCATTTGAGTTCCAAGCAAAATCTTCTGCTTTATAACTAATACAATTCTTTTAAAAATAATCATTGCAGTTAGGTAAACAAAAAAGCGATTTCAGGTGTCAAGAAGTTTTCCGTTTGTGGTGGAATTTTTAGTAAATACTAAAAATTAATAAGTCTATGAGTTCTACCTAATTGGGTGGTTTTGAATTAATTGCCCCACCCCAACCCTCCCCAAAGGAGAGGGAGAATAGTGTGTTTCATTGGATGAATTAAATTTCCTTCTCCTCTCGAGAAGGTGGATGACCACTCAAAAGTGGTCAGACGGTTGAGGCTAAATGGGTAGGTTATTAGAAGTTAACTTCTAAATACCGGTCAGGAGGTAGTCAAAATGCTTTTAGTGTTTTTAACTTATTTTATTACAATAAATTATGAATTGTGAAAAAGGCTTTTAATAAGTCTATAATGTGAGATTCATTTTTTTAACGGGCAACACAAAGTTTTTTATTGCTTTATCTTCACTTTTATAATAAATTTTTCAAAATTCTTGACACCTGTTTACCTCAAATCAAATTTCTTCACGGATTTATTATTCCATGAGTTCTGGAGGTTTTATGTCTGCAAAAGCGGAAGTCATTATTGACCTACTAAATAATTTTGAACAACAAACATGTTACGAACAACTGAAAACTTTATTCTGGAAAGAATTAAATTACAATCGATCAAATGAACCACTTTCCACCAGGGAATGGACAGACAAGGCAAAAGAACTTATTATCAATGAGCCTGTGTTATTCGCTTCCGGCGGAATAAATGATGGCTTTCATATAATCTATTGCCGACTCAAAGCAGCGAGACTTCACATCACAGCAGAAAGAACGATCATAAATAAACTCCTGGTGAATCATCCTTATTCAATGTTCATCTTTTCCAATGCAGATCAAACCTTGTGGCATCTTGTTAATGTGAAATACTGCGAAGATACTGCCAAAAGGAAGCTGTTTCGCCGCATCTCGATTGGGCCTAATGAGAAATACAGAACTGCCTCCGAACGAATCTCCATGCTGGATGCAGAGCCAGGTGAAGAACTTTTTACTGATTTCCTGATCCAGAATAAACACGATGAAGCATTTGATGTAGAAAAAGTTACGGAAAAATTCTTTGAAGATTACAAAGCTCTCTTCGATGAAATTAAAACCTATTTGCATAACCAGTCTCAAGAAAAAAGCTGGGCGCATGATTTCACCCTGCAATTTCTGAATCGTATAATGTTTATCTACTTCATTCAGCGCAAAGGCTGGATGGGAGAAGATGCTGATTTCCTGCATAATTTCTGGATGGGTTATAAAAAATCAGATCATGCGGAAAACACATTCTACAGCAAATGGCTTTCAATTCTCCTATTCCAAACCTTCAATGGTAAAAAATATGACGAAAGAAGCAGGCACTTTCCCGATGACATAAAAAGTATCCTGAATTTGGCACCCTATTTGAACGGCGGATTGTTCACCGAAAATAAGCTCGACGAAATCGGTAAAACTCAAAATATAAAGATCGAAGATAAATGCTTTAAAACGATTTTTGAATTCTTTAATAGCTACAACTTCACCATTTCGGAAGACAGCCCTTTCGATCAGGAAGTGGCAGTTGATCCTGAAATGATCGGTAAAGTTTACGAAAGCCTGGTGAATGTTTCGGAAGAGATCGATGAACGGGGCGAAGCAGGAATCTTTTATACACCCAGGATCGAGATCGACCTGATGTGCAAATTATCTCTGGTTGCTTTTCTCACAAATCACCTGGGAAGTGAGCACAAACCGCTTCTCTATGAATTTATCATGGCTTTCGACGCCGAAGAAAAAGAACAGGCAGATGCTCAGATCACTGAAAAAACTCTCTGGCAGACAATCGAAAGTTTGCTGCGTGATCTCACTGTTGTCGATCCAGCCTGCGGTTCCGGCTCTTTTCCGGTGGGAATGCTGCAAATCCTGGATGATCTTTTTATCCGCATCGATGCTGCTTTGAACAGACATTCGGAAAGTTCTTATGATCGCAAGAAACGAATTATCGGGAACAGCCTGTACGGAGTGGATGTGATGAAATGGGCTGTGGACGTGGCAGAACTGAGACTCTGGCTGCAACTGATCATCGACACTGAAATTCCGCTTTCACAAAGACAGCTTTTCCCATTATTGCCAAATCTTGATTTCAAAATAAGACAGGGCGACAGCCTGGTGCAGGAAATCGGCGGCATCGATTTTGGACATTATAAAAAATATACAACCGTCGATACCAGGATAAAAAAACTGATCACCGAATTTAAAAAAGCAAAATATGATTACTACCAAAACGTGGATAACCAAAAATATCGATCAGAAGACCAGGTGAAACAACAGGAACGAAATATCTTTCTGGAAATTTTGAAATGCCAGAAACTGCAAAAACAAAAAGAGATCGATAAACTGAACGATGAAAAAGCGGATAAAAAATCCGTGCAGGTTCAATCTTTTGATTTTGCCGGTGGAGATGATCCGGTGCAGGCAGATTGGGCGGATGATAAGATCGACGGAAAAATCAGCGCCATCAGGAAAGAGATCGAACTGATCGAAGCAGACATCGATGAACTGAAAAAAAATGAAAAGAATATGCCTTTCGTGTGGGACATCTCTTTTGTGGAAATCTTCTCCGGCGACAATCACGGCTTCGATATCGTCATCGGCAACCCGCCTTATGTGCGGCAGGAAAAAATAGCCGATCCTTTGAAAGATCCCGCTAATTATGGCGGAGAAGATACAGCCGCCTGGAAACAGCAAAAACAAAAGTATAAAGCAAAATTGATGCGCTCGGTTTATCTGGAATTTCCAAAATACTTCCACTATAAAGAACAGGAAGATTCATCTGCCATCCAACTGAATGCCAAGAGCGACCTTTATATTTATTTCTACTTCCACGGATTGCGGCTGCTGAACGAAAAAGGCAGCTTTTGTTTCATCACTTCCAATTCCTGGCTGGATGTGGGTTATGGCAAAGACCTGCAAGAATTCCTTTTAAAACATTCTCAGGTGAAATTCATCATCGACAACCAGGTGAAACGTTCCTTCAAATCCGCTTCGGTCAATACTATCATCGCCCTCTTTTCCAGACCGGATGAAAAGAACTTGATCGGCTTTAACCATATTGCCCGTTTCGTGATGTTTAAAACAGAATTTGAAAACACCCTTTCCTCCGTTTTGTGGGAAGAGATCGAAGAAGCTGCCGATAGAACTCCAACTCCTGAATACAAAGTCTTTCCCATTAACCAGAAAGAATTGTGGCAGGATGGCTTGGAACACCCGGAAAGCAAAGATAAGCTGGCAGATAATCCTTACATTGGCAATAAATGGGGCGGCAAATACCTGCGCGCTCCCGAAATCTATTGGACTATCCTGAAAAAAGGCAAAGACAAACTGGTGCGGCTGGGTGATATTGCTGAAGTAAGATTTGGCATTAAAACCGGCGCCAATGAGTTTTTCTATTTGACCAAAGAAAAGATCGAAGAGTGGGGCATCGAAGAGGAATTTTTGAAGCCGGTGATAAAAAGCTTGAAAGGTAGCAAATCAATCATGATTAACCCAAATGAATTGAAATCTAAGGTATTAATGATAGATTATAAGGCGAATATTGAGCATAAATCTGTTAAAAAATATATTGATTGGGGAAAAGAAAATAATTTTCATTTACGACCAACATGTAAGAGTAGAATAAAGTGGTATTCATTAAATAATTTAGAGAAATCTGACATGATGATTTCAATGATGTATGGTGATAGATTCATTATTCTCAAAAATAAAGGGGTTTTGGATGATCACAATCTTTTTGGAATTATTTTACATAATAAGGAATTATTAGACCCAGTTTTATTATCTCTAAATTCAACATTAACAAGATTATTTTATGAAGTTACAGCTTATACTTTAACAGGATCAATTACCGTTGCAAAAATGGATGGTTGGCAATTAAAGAAATTATTATTTGCTAAAATTGGTAATGGCTACAAAAACTTAATTATTGATATTCTAAAACTGAATTTGAACAGAGAAATAAAAAGTTTATTCGAAGAATGTGGTTTCAATAAAGAAATACCGATCCGTGAGCAGGAACCAAATCCGCTGCCCGACCGCAAAGCTCTGGACGATGTGGTGTTCGATGTTCTGGGTTTAACGGCAGAGGAGCGCAAAGAAGTTTATTGGGCAGTTTGCGAGCTGGTGCAAAACCGGCTGAACAAAGCCAAGAGTGTGTGAGGTTTTCTGAAAGCAGAAAAAAATAAATTTTTTTCCGAACTTTTTGCCTTTTTTATGGCATATATATAGTGAGCGATTTTAAAAAAATTATTTTCGCACTTTTTTCGTGATTTATTGACATATGTATAGTGTGCATTATTGATTTTTTGAAAATTTAAAATAGTTGGCGCAATAATTGGTTTTTGCCGACCTATATATAGTGAAAGATAAAATTATTAGATTTAATTGTATTGGGTGTTTAGGGGTTGTATAAATATTATGCCGAAAGAAATCATGATTTTTCTTACATTGAAAAAAAATATTTACAAAAAGTATTATACATAAATGTTTGTGTTGTCCATTTAATAAGTGTTTTGAGCTATTGAACAATTTCAAAAGTTTGCCAATAAAACCTGTTTACTGGCAAATATTGGAGGGTTGTAAAACGGAAGTTAATCAAATTATCAATGTAATTCGACAGAGATTTCAAGATCGTATAAGTTTTGATCGGAACGATCTGTATGAGCTGTTAAGAGAATTTCAACCGGAGTTAAAAGAATCAACTTTTGCCTGGATGATCTATAATTTAAAAAAGAGAAAAATTTTAAAGCCCATCAAAAGGGGTGTTTACACATTAGTCGTTAAACCGGAATATCAACCGGATCTTTCAGACAAGCTCAAACGAATATTTTCTGCCGTTAAAAGAGAAAACTTCAGTGATAACATCTGCATCTGGAGCAGTGCCTGCTATAATGAATTTATGATCCATCAGCCAATGCGAAATATTATTATTCTGGAGGTGGACTCTGATATTCTGGAAACTGTTTACTTTTTCTTGAAGGATCACATTTATAAAAAAGTCTATCTGCAACCCGATGAAAATCAGATGTTGAATTACGCTATGGAAGAACAAGAACCTGTTATTCTGCTGCCGTTCATTAGTCGCAGTCCAATAACTATCCATGAAAAAATCAGTACTCCTGCCTTAGAAAAAATCCTGGTTGATGCATTTGTTGCTTCCAAACTATTATACTGGATTCAGGGTAAAGAGTTATCAAATATCTATGAAGGAGCGTATAACAAGTATCAACTTAATTTTACGACCCTTGCATCATACGCCAGAAGAAGAGGAGCAGAAGCGAAGTTGATGGAATTCTTGAAACAAAAAACTGATATTCCACAGGAATTATTCATATGATTGATCAAAGTATTTTCAATGAAGAGTGGTTCAAAGAACTGAAAAGCAGATACAAATTCCAAAATGCAGCGGTTGCAGAAAAAATGGTTCATGCTTTAAGCCTGGTGGAAGAATTGTCGAAAACCGATCTGGACTTTGTGCTGAAAGGTGGCACCAGTCTGATCTTGCTGATCTCTCCTACCCGCAGGTTTTCTGTTGATGTGGATATTATTACAAAAGCTTCACGAGAAAGTATCGAAAGCTTTCTGAATGAGATTTGTACAAGCAGCGAGCACTTCACCAGGTTTGAATTGGATGAAAGAAGAAGCTATAATCCGGGTATTCCAAAAGCTCATTATTTCATGTTTTACAAATCTGTAAACTCAGGTCGAGAAGATTATGTATTAATCGATATTTTATTTGAAGATGTTCTATATCCTTCAGTTATAAAAAAACAGATCGGCAGTCAATGGGTAAAAACGATTGAGCCCGAGATCGATGTGAAAGTGCCTTCAATTGAATCTGTGCTGGGAGACAAACTCACTGCGTTCGCACCCAATACTACTGGAGTTCCTTATGGCAAGGATAAAGAACTGGAAATAGCCAAGCAGCTATTTGATATTGGAAGTCTCTTTGATTATACCCGGAATTTGGATGACCTAAGTAGATCTTTTTTTGATATAGTAGCTGCAGAAATTGAATATAGAAAGTTGAGTATTGATAGTGATGAAGTGCTACACGATGTAATTGCAACCGCAAAATTAATTGCATCTCAAGGTAAACTGGAATTTAAAGAGGATCAAGAACATTATCGTGAAATTTTAACTGGGATTAAAGCTCTTAATGAATTTCTCATTAACGAAAGATTCCGGCTTGAAGATGCAGTATTAGCTTCCGCCAAAGCTGCCTTGTTGGCTGCTAAGCTGCTGAGGAAAGATAATTCTTCGCTTCAATTATTTTCACCAGAATTGAATATTTTGGATTATATGATAGAAGACCCTGATCATAACTCACTAAATAAACTCAGAAAAATCCCAGGTGGATCTCTTTTTTATTGGTATCACACAATTAAATTGATAAAGGAATAAATATGCCAGATATTATTGATAATCGAGAAGAGAAGTTAGCAGATCATCTAAATCAGATAATGCAGACCAGTGAATCTGCCAGAATGGCAGTAGGATATTTCTTCCTAAGCGGGTTCAATACTGTGGCCAAAACGATTTCAAACCTGACAGAAGTGAAGCTTCTAATTGGCAATACATCTAATCGGGAAACGATAGAGCAACTGGCAGAAGGTTATCGGCGGTTGGAACTGGTAGCAGATACGATTGAAGAAAATATTTATGCCAAGAATTCCATCATCAATGAGCGTATAGAAAACACATCCAATAATATAAAGTCCTCGATTGAACTTATGGATCAAACTGATGATAATGAAGAACTGATCAAATTGCTGATAAAGTTGATCACAGACAGGAAGCTTCATGTAAAAGTTTATACCAAAGGCAGACTGCATTCCAAAGCCTACATATTTCATTACGGCAGTGTTTACGATGCCAATGGGACCAAAGTGGTTCGCCATGAAAAAGGGACGGCTGTTGTCGGTTCATCAAATCTTACCCTGGCAGGTCTCACAAATAATACTGAACTAAATGTGATGGTGCATGGCAATGATAACCTGGAAGTTTTGAAAAAGTGGTTTGATAGACTTTGGTTGGAGTCGGAAGATTTTAATGAACATTTGATGCAGGAGTTAAAATCATCCTGGGCTGCCCAGCTTTATACTCCCTATGATGTTTACATGAAAACGATATACACACTGGTTAAAGATCGCCTGGAAGATGCGGAATCCAAAGAAATTCTGTGGGATGATGATATTACAAAGCAATTGGCAGATTTCCAATTAGTTGCTGTAAAACAGGCAGTGCAGATCATTCGAATGTATGGTGGTTGTTTTATTTCGGATGTGGTGGGACTCGGTAAGAGTTATATTGGTGCTGCCATTTTGAAGCATTTTGAACGAACCGAACATGTTCGCCCTCTCATAATCTGCCCGGCAGCATTAACTGAAATGTGGGAAAGATATAATGAAGTCTATAATCTCAATGCCCGGATTTTATCGATGGGATTTTTGAGAGAAGATACGGAAGATAATTATAATATCTTATTGGAAAACATAAAGTACAGAGATAGAGATTTTGTTCTAATTGATGAAAGTCATAATTTCAGAAATAATGATACACAACGTTATAGAATTCTGGAACAATACCTTTCTTATGGTCGAATAAAATGCTGTTTGCTAACTGCTACACCCCGCAATAAAAATATTTGGGATATTTATAATCAACTAAAGTTATTTCACCAGGAAGAACAGACAGAACTGCCAATCGATCCGCCAAATTTACGAAACTATTTTAAATTGATCGAAAGTGGTGATAGACAATTACCCTTGATGCTCTCAAATTTACTGATTAGAAGAACCCGAAAACATGTTCTACGATTTTATGGCTATGATTCCAAAACCAAGAAACCTATTGATAGCAGTGCCTTTAGCGAGTATAGTGACGGTTCCGGAAAAGCTTATGTGATTGTTGGTGGAAAAGAACAGTATTTTCCAACCAGGCAATTAGAAACCGTAACCTATAGCATCGAAGAATCATATCAAGGACTTTACAAGCATATTCGAAATTTTATCGGAAAAGAAACAAAGAAAAAAGATGTTATTAAATCAGTAGATCAACTTTGCTATGCTCGTTATGGGCTTTGGCACTATGTAAAGAAAGAGAAAAAGGAGAAATTACCCTATTCCGAACTTCAACGAGCTGGAATCAATATCCGGGGATTGATCAGAATTCTACTTTTCAAGCGATTGGAATCGAGTATTTATGCATTTAGAGAATCAATACATAAAATGTTAGATATTCATAATAAATTTCTGAAAGCAATGGAAAAAGGCTATATCCCTGCTGGGCAGGATGTTCAAAAAATCTTGTATTACGAGACGGACATGGAAGTATTTTTAGATAAATTAGCCAATGAAGATACAAAATATAGAATAGCTGATTTTGATAAAGATAAACTCAAAGGACACATCAAGCATGATTTGGATATCTTTGCTAAGATACTTGACTTAGTAAATCCAATCAAACCTGAACAGGATGATAAGTTGTCCGTGTTGAAGAAACTGATTGACGATCCCGATATCCATGAAGATAAGATATTAATCTTCACACAATATGCTGATACGGCTAAGTATCTTTTTGAAAACCTTAATCCCCAAAAGAAAGATGATACGATTGAGGCTATTTATAGTGGCGACAAAAGCAAAGAACGAGTGATTGGCCGCTTTGCACCTGTTGCTAATCCTGAGTACATCTTGAAACAAAACGAGTCTCAGATAAGGATTTTAATAGCTACAGATGTTTTCTCTGAGGGTTTAAATTTACAGGATTGTAATCGAATTATCAATTATGATCTCCATTGGAATCCTGTTCGTCTTATCCAACGATTTGGTAGAATAGATCGTATCGGGACAGAATTTGATATGATTTACGGATACAATTTTTTACCCGAGACCGGTATAGAGAAACACTTGGGTTTGTATGAAAAGTTGACCAACAGGATTCAAGAAATCCACGATACAATAGGTGAAGATACAGCAATATTAGATAAATCCGAACAATTGAATGAAAAAGCGATGTACACTATTTATGAGAAGAAAGGCAATCAATTGAGTTTGTTTGATGAAGATGATAGTGAACTTCTTAACATAACAGAGATTGAAGAAATCTTGCGTCAAATTAAACGAGAGAATCCCGAGGAATATGAACGTATAATTAATCTACCCGATGGAATAAGAGCGTGTAAGCTATCTGAAAAAGAAAAATTTTATGTATTATGCGAAGCAAAATATCATGACAATAGTAACCTTAAAAATTATAAGCAATTGTATTTAGTTAATAATAAAAACGAATCGATTTCTAAGGATATACCGACAATTTTGGGAGTTATCAAGGCAGAGAAATTTGAAATCCCAGGAAATAAACTTCCTGATGGCTATAATAAGTCTTTAATGAAGATAAAACAGATGTTCTCTGAAACTGTTATAATCCGTGAATCCGAAAAGCGTTATAGTTACGCTCTAACTCTTGGGCAACAACACATTATAAGGGAATTGAGAATACTAAACAACCATACAGACAACGACGATACCATAGCAAAAATTCAGGTTTTGGAATCGGCTTTCAGGAATTCAATATCTTCAGCAATAAAAAAGGAACTAAATCTATTGAGAAGAAATTCTGTTGCCGGAGAAGATTTGATCAAAGCCTTAGGTGAAATATATACGCAACATGATATGTCTAAGATGGGATATCATGGAAGAAAGAATCGAGGTAAACCAATAGAGAAAATAATCTGCAGTGAGTGGATAGGAAACTAAAATTAATAATATAATTCATTGTATTGTAAGAAATTATTTAATATACATTTTCAGAGAAAAGCCAGTTTTGATTGTAGATTATGAGTATCAAAAAAATTGAAAAATCCAAATCATTTTCCCTTATCTTTTGGTTTGACAAAATTCAGCAACTTTTAATGTAGCGATATATTGAGAATAAGGAAAAAGATATGATAACGTCAGAAAATTTTATCGAATTAACCGCCAAATTACAAAATCTTTTTGTAGAACGTGATAATTCTTACACATTGTGTGTCGTAGTGGGTGAGATAGAATGTAATTTGTTGCGATTTTTACATAAAGTTAACCGCCCCTTGAAGATGAATGAGATCGCCAAAATGTATAATGTCTCGAACACCAAAGTTACGCGAATTCTTAATAAATTGGTGCGAATGGGTTTCGTGGAAAGATATATTGCGGAAGATGATCGGCGCAGTTGCTATGCCAAAATCATGGAAATCGGAGCTAAAATGGCTGAGAATACAAAATATATGCTGAACCAATTTCAGAAAGATGTCCTCAGCCGGATTCCGCAGGAAGAACTGGAAAACACCTATCGATATTTGAAGCTTTACACCGACGCTTATGCTGAAACGATCGCCAACGCAGAAGATTATACAATGAACAAATAAAAAAAGGGCGGAAATAATTCCTGCCCTTTTGCTGAAAATTAAGTTTTTTATTTAAACAATCCTGCGGGAGAAACGTAATTCAAATCCCAGGTCAGTTTTTCTGCCTCAATCTCAAAAGCAACTCCCATCAACTGACTAAAATACAGCACCGGAATTTTTTCAAAATCAGGATATTTCTTAATTATTTCTTTCTGCCTGGAATCCAGGTTGAAAGCGCATAAAGGACAAGTTGTGATGACAGCATCAGCTCCATTGGCTTTGGCATCATCCAAAATTCCTTTGGCCAGATTCACCACGATGTCCACGTTTTTCACGGTGTGATAACTGCCGCAGCAGCGAGTGCCGCTATTCCATTTCACAGGTTCCGCTCCCAGAGATTTCACCAAATTTTCCAGGATTTGCGGATTTTCCGGATCATCGATGCCGACTTCTTTGGGCCGCAGCAACATGCAACCATAATAGGGAGCTATTTTCAAACCATTTAGATGTTTCTTAACTTGCTTTTTGACAGCATCCCAACCCAAATCATTTATCACTTCCAGCAAATGAACGACTTCTACTTTTCCGTCGTAAATCTCTTCTTCCTCATGCATAAAGTCATTCATTGTTTGCAGATCGGCGGGAGAATTATTCATGCGAATATTGGACAAACTGAGCGTGTTATAACACATCGAACATAAAGTAACTAACCGGTTCTCATTTTCCACGATCCCGGCTTTGTTCATTTCCTGCACACGCAGAAAATTTCGCATCGGAGCGAGGTGCTTCATCAGATCATCGCTGGCCAGATAGGATACGACGCCGCAGCAATTCCAACGCTCCAGTTCCACCATTTCGATGCCAAGCCTGCGAGCCACTTCCAGGGCTGGTATTTCCAGGTTTTTGGCGGTTGTTTTCAAGGTGCATCCGGGGAAATATGGTATTTTCATCTGATCTGCTCCTTATCTTGTGAATTTTCTAAAAGCCCCGACCAAGGCGATCGAGGGAAGTTTTTTGGCTTCTTCTTCGGAAATTTCATCCATATTGATAAAATCGATCGCTTCCCGCAGTTTGACCTGCCGCAAAGCTTCGGAAACTTTGGAAACATCCAGCATTCTCGGGCAGCGAACCGTGCAGGTGAAACAGGAAGCGCAGATCCACATGGTTTTGCTTTCCATCACATCCTGCTGTCCCAGCATCACGTTACGCATGATCTCGGAAGGATTCAAATCCATTTCTACTACGAAAGGACAGCCGGCCGAACAAGTTCCGCACTGATCACACAGGGTGATCGCTTCGCCGCTCAATTCCATTATTTTTTCCAGGAATTCAACGCTTTTATCATCTAATTTTATTATTTTTGCCATCATTAACCTCTCTTCACGGGAATCAGCTGCGCTCTGGTTTCAGCCGGAATTGCTTTTAGTTTATTCAGGTTTTCGGCAATTCCATCCACATCAGCTACGAATTGTGCCAGAGCGCCGGCATTGTATTCTTTCAATCCGACCCGTTCAGTATCAATCTTGAATTCAGCTAATTTCTTCTGCACTTTGGCAATGTTGTCTCTCGTCACCTTATTTCCCCAGTCAAAGCGCGAACTTTTTTCCGGACTATCACCGATCATAATGGCATCCGCTCCTTTGCTGAAAGCAAACAACATCAGACCGGCAGTTATGCGGCTGCCGCTGGGAATGCGGAAAATCCTGGTATCGGTGGAATATTTCATTTTGCGCACACCGCAGGCATCTGCCAAACGATAAACCGTGTTATCATCCGCAAAGATCAGAATTCTTTTTTCACCCGGTTTTTTGAATTTCAACGAAGCTGCGATCTGAGCGTACATCTGTTTATTGGTGTAATAATTCAAATCGATTGCTTCGATCGGACAACTGGCGATGCAGGAACCGCAGCCCAGGCAGAGCGCTTCATTCACTTCCGCTTTGCCGTCCGCATTCAGGAAAATGGCCTGTTTCGGACAGACGGTCAGACAAGCCTGGCAGCCGTCGCAAATATCCTGGTGCACAAAAGCCAATACCGGATCAATCTTGAATTCCTTCTGAGCCAGAGTTGCCAAAACCCTGCCGGCAGCAGCGCTGGCTTGCGTTACTGTGTCGGGAATATCTTTCGGTCCCTGAGCTGTTCCAGCCAGGAAAACACCTTCGATGAGCGTATCGACCGGACGGTATTTGGGATGAGCTTCTTTGAAGAAACCATCATCGCTTTTTGCCAGTTTCAGGTTATCGGCGATGTTCTCGGAAGCTTTACTCAGTCCCATGCCATTCGCCAGAACCACCAGGTCAAATTCACTTTGAATGATGTTCCTGGTAAGTGTATCTTCCACGTTCACAACCACTTTCTTTGTTTCGGGAACTTCCGTGAAATGCGATGGCTTGCCGCGCACGAATTTGATGCCCATTTTTTGAGCGCGTTTGTAATATTCTTCGTAACCTTTGCCGAAAGCCCGGATGTCAGTGTAGAAAATATAGATATCTGTTTTCGGTTTTGCCTGTTTCAAAAGCGAAGCCAGTTTGATGGAAAACATGCAGCAGACGCGGGAGCAATATTCTCGCCCGATCTGCTCATCGCGCGATCCGACACATTGTACAAAAGCAACCCGCTTCCCAACCGGGCGGGGTGGAACTTTTTCGGAAATATGATCGACGATCCGTTCCATTTCCAGTCCGGAAACCACATTATCAAATTTTCCATAACCGAAAACCGTTTTTTCGGTAGCATCATAAATATCGTAACCAGTGGCAACAACCACATTATCAACTGTCACATTGATGAATTCTTCTTTCTGGTTGAAATCGATCACCTGCTGCGGACAAACCTCCGCACATTTATTGCAGGAACCGTCTTTGAAATGCAGACAATTTTCTGCATCGATCAGGTATTTGAATGGAATCGCATGCGGAGCGGGAATGTAGATCGCTTTTCTATTCATGATGCCCTGTTCCCAATAATTTGGCACTTCCACCGGGCATTCCTGCCCACATTTTTCGCAGATCAGGCATTGATCCATATCGATGGAATCCAGAATGAAACGCGGTTTTTTCTTTATTTTTGCTTCAAAATGTAATCTGTGTCCGGCAATGTTATCTATTTCGGAATTTGTATAAAGCGTGACGTTCGGATGGTCTTGAACGGCCGCCATTTTTGGTGAAATTATGCAAGCAGCACAATCTTCGGTGGGAAAGGTTTTCGTGAGGATTGCCATCTTGCCGCCCAAAGTCGGTTCACGTTCTACCAAAGTAACTTTCTTACCGGCATCTCCCAGATCGAGCGCAGTTTGAATTCCGGCAATGCCGCCGCCGATGACCAGAATTTCGTCGCCCATCTGCCTGGTTTTTTCTTCCAGTGGAAAATCCAGTTCGACCTTGGCGATGGAAGCGTCGATCACATCTTTTGCTTTGGCTGTAGCTTCTTCCGGGGCATTTTTATGCGCCCAGGAACAATGTTCCCTGAAATTAGCAATTTCCAAAACATAGGGATTTAATCCCGCTTTCTGCAAAGTTGCCCGAAAAGTTTTTTCATGAAAATGGGGAGAACAGGAAGCGATGACGATTTTCTCCAATCCAAGATTTTTAATGTCTTCGATGATCAGTTTTTGCCCGGCGCCGGAACACATGTGAGAGTTTTCCTGCACATGAATATCTTTATTGTTCTCCTTCACATGCTCGGTAATCTTCTGCAGATCAACTGTATTCGAAATGTTCCCGCCGCATTGGCAAAGATAAACTCCGGTTTTCATTAAGAAAATCTCCTTCAATAGTTCACTAATATTTATCTAATAATTTTAACCTAAAGCATTATGCTTTTGGCTTCGGAGTTATATTTTTTAGTGTTGATTATAGAGCAAGTTCTTTTTGATGTGGATGGAATAAACACGTACAGCAAGCTGCTTGCTGATTCCACCTCACCCTAACCCTCTCCTATCGAGAAGAGGGAACTTATGTGATCTCAGACCAAAATGATTTTTCTCGACCCGGCAAGTCAAGATACACATTCATTCAACGACATTTAATGATCCTCTTTGCGAAAGAGGATTAGCAGGAGTTCAGCATCGACGTTCAACGTCGTTGTACACTTCCCCAACTTCCGAATGTACGAAGTTCTTCGGAATGTTGGTTTTTTGTATTCAAACATTCGGATAAATCCCGAAAAATTTTCAAGCCTTTAGCTTGCTTTCGGGATACATTCCGAAGTTTGCTATCATTTCAACATCATTATCTTCTTCGCTGTCTCTTTTCCATCCTGCTGCAACTTCGCGATATACTCGCCACTGGAAACACGTTTATTGCTGCTGTCTCTGCCATTCCAGGTGGTTGAGAATACACCTTTGGGAAGATAAGCATCAATCAGAGTTTTGACTTTCTGCCCTTTGATGTTGTAGATTTCGAGGGTCACAAACGAGGACGTTTGTGTTACACTAAACTTTATGGTTGTGCTGGGATTGAAGGGATTTGGGTAATTGGTGAGTTGGTTTGGGGTACTGGGTACAAGGTTTTGGGGAGCTTCCACATACGGTTCTGCTCCGTACTCATAGGCACCCATATCTATAATTGCTGAACCATTTCCGTTTCCATCCCAGACTCTTTGATTATGCAGCAAATCCCAGGGCGGCAGGAAAAGCCCGGTTGTATCCTGTGTGCCGGTATCGAGGCAGGGGGAAAATTCCGTGAGTTGATACGGATCGTCTCCAGAAAGAAAGAAGAGTGGGTCTGCGTCGATGTTGCCTTCTCCCCAATTAACTATGTTGGCATTATTCTGATTGTATATGGCACTTTGACCGCCTTGAATGTTATTATGAGAAAGATCGATTTCGCTGATGATACCTTGACCAGATTTATCAAATAAAGCAATTTCATAATTACCATTATTACGTAGAATGTTGTTATGACATTGGATATTTCCCTGGAACTCGATGCCATAAGGTGAATCGTTATTGAATAATGTGTTATTAGTGAAAGTAAGAACATCATTATCCAAGACCTGAGCGTAGATTGTACTCTTCCCATTATTCACCACATTATCATAAAACAGACAATTGTTAATAAACACATTTCCCATTTCATCATTGTCATCCGTTACTAATAATGAACTGGCATACCCATACCAGGTTGTACCAGTTGCGTTGTTTCCAAAGAATTTACAATTTTCAATCAATATATCACCACTACTTATGGCATACAGACCGGCAGAAAAAGCAGTGGACCCGACACAAGTGTTATTTGAGAATGTGCAATCTACAGCTTTAAAGAATGTTGTTCCATTAAACCAAACTCCGGCATTACCACCATCTTGCGTTTCTACATTGTTAACAGTTACATTTTTTAATTGAATATTTCCTCCAGCAGTGGAACTGATTATAGCTACTCCTGAATCTGTAATAATCCCATTTTGTATATTTATGTTTTCAAATCTGATAGAATCACTGTAGTAAATCATTAATAATGAATTGTAATAAATCCCATTTGTAAATGTTAAATTACTAATTGTTGAATTGATATAATCAGAGCCAGTAATAAAAAAGGGATGATTCTCCGACTCTCCATCAATGATTGTTGTATACATATCATCACCAATAATGTTTACATGTGCCTTGCAGCCAAAAGCAAAAAGTTGCTGATTCAGGCTTTCACTATATGTACCTGTGGCAAGATGGACAGTACGAGGGTTTTCGCTGTTAGAAGCAATATTCCTGACAGCGAGGTTGATCGTTTTCAAAGGATCATCCGGTGATAAACCGGAATTTGCATCAGCGCCATCAGGTGAAACATATATATCATAATCATAAGGGACAATATAATTCTCTAAAATATCGAAATTGTATATGAAATCTCTGTTACCGGGGAAAACTTGAGCAAAATATTTGTCAGGTTCTGCAACAGTGAAAGTATCAACAATTACATTTAACTCATCAAAATATATTGTTTCGACAAACATATCTACACCGGAACCGGCAAAGTTATCATAAATACTACAACGATTTACCGGATCAAATGTTACTTGCGAATGAGCACTTATTCCAATACCACCACCAAACCTTGATGCGTAATTTTTACGAATAGAGCAGCCTGATAGTAATACTAATCCATCTCTTATGCACATACCAGCTGAATTAAAAGCGTAGTTTTTAGTAATAATACAATTAATAACATCACAGCTAACAAGTAAATCTGAATCACCCCAGATATTAATACCACCACTCAAGAAAGGATATTGGATTAAACCCTGTCCATTAGTGATAGTTAATCCGCGCAAAGTTGTATCGGTTTCTTCAGATACTATACTAACGCAGCTCGATAAACGCTGGCCATCGATGATGGTTGAATATATGTATTGATCATCACCGGTGATGATTTCCAGGCTGGCGACAGTGATGTTTTTACCGTTGTAGTTTATATATTCGTAATAGGTACCGGGATATACAAGTACTGTGTCGGTGTGAGAGGATGCATTGATACCTGCCTGGATGGTGGCGAAGTTGCCGGTGCCGTCGAGTTTGATGTGCCAGGTAACGGATTGTAACCACGAATTAGCACAAATTAACACGAATAAGAATAATAATTTTGGTTTCAATTAACCCCCTGATCGATTACATCGATCTTCCCCCTTGACAGGGGGAGTTGTCATCCTCGCGAAAGCGGGGATCTCAAATGCATCAGATTTTATATAGATTCCCGATCACGTCGGGAATGACAATAACCTTGCGAAGGTCGATTTAAGCAAGAAGTTCGAAAACCTTCGCAAGGTATAACTAACACACCCCGCAGCTAAAGCTGCACCCCTCTCAAGAGGGGATTACTTCAAGAGTAACATTTTATTTTTCAACGTTTTTTCAGATGTTGTGATCTGATAGAAATATACACCGCTGGAAACCTGATCACCGGCTTCATTTTTCCCATCCCAATTGACCGAGTAATTACCGGCAGGTTGGGTACCACTAACTAGATTCTTTACTATTTGTCCCTTCATATTAAATATCGTTAATTCGATTTTTCCATCAGAAGGAAGATCGTAAGAAATTGTCGTGGTAGGATTAAAAGGATTTGGATAATTCGAAGCTGAAAGTTTAACAGGTATCTCATCAGAGCCATTACCGGAAGGTGAACGGAAAGAAACATAATAATGATCTTGTTTTTCTTTCAGATCGATCGTTGTCATTTTTCGATAACCGGTTTCCGGTTCGTAAACTAAATACTCCTTGTAATTTGTGTTCACTCCCCTGCTGCCATAAGAAAATTCAAATTCCAGAGTACCGCCCTGAGAACCTGTGATATAAGCACAAATATTTGCCAGGGTATCTTGAACCACAGTAGCGCCTTTGCATTCACCATCTAACAAAACACCAATTTCATCCGGCATATTTTCTGGATCCAAATCAATATATATAGGAATATAATCAGCTTCTTCCGTGTAGGAAAAACTTTGCGGTTCTTGCACAATGAACCTTTCTGCTTCCGATTCTCTGACCCAACAAAAATCCTCAATATCTTCTTCACATTCCACGACTACCATATCTCCAGGGCTAAGTGTATAACCTACGTCCGGCCAAGTATTTTCACCAGTACGCTTTACACTCCATTCCTGATGTTGTATGGAGGTGATAACATCTAAATAGTCACCGAAAGCATCATACACATGCTGTGTTTTATCTACGAAATAACCGATCCAGTTGCCAACTGGTGCTTCTGCATAAAGATCAAATGTTGTAATCTCGACGCACCTGAACCCGGAAACATAGATCGAATTCTCCGAATCCATTTCTATCTTGAACCCTTTAGGGCTGATGACAAGTTCTGTTCCATTTGTCCAATCTGGATAAATGTATTCAAACCAAATATCCTCATGCTCTCCATGATCCAAATCCAATTGGATCGGTTCGAGCAGGTTCTGCACCTGGTTGGTAGTGGAAGCATTTAATATATCAAGAATGTCGAAACAGAGCCAGGTCCAACCATCATGTGCACCATTAGGTCCTTCGAATTCATAGGTTTTCACATCGTGGTCGAGGTAGAGAGCACCCATATCCGCTCTGGTGTCATCAGGGTCAAGAGAACTATTCGGATCGCCGGTGTCTATGCAGGGGGATTTTTGAGTTGATGTCCATTTGAGATTATAATTATCATTACTAACATCAACAAACAAAGGATCTTGAGTAATAACACCCGTTCCGCCACTATATTGTACATTAGTTTGCTGAATGCATGAATAATTGATAGTATATGGAGTAGGAAAATAAGGTGATATTGGAGCAAGAAAATTATCGTTTTCCCGGATGATAGAATTCACAATATCCATATCATTCGCTTCATTCACAAAATACCTATTATCGCATACTGTGTCATTAAGCAGATTAATAGCATCTGGCTCTACATTTGTTAATATTGCGTAAGTGTTATCATAAATGAGATTAAAATATAAATTCATACTGATCATTGTAGAGTAAATAGCAGCAGAGGTGAGACCATCGTGTCCGTATATTTCATTCGATGAAATCTTCATTATTGTTTCCGGATCACCACCAGGACCTGGAACTATGTAATCTCCTGCTAAGTCTATGCCATGTTGGTCGTTCGAATAGATTTCATTTCCAACAATATCAGGTCGAATTACAGAATTAACGAAAATACCCCAACAATTGTCATAGATTTTATTGTCTTCAATCACAGGTGTTCTGTAGGGTGTATCCCAGCCTTGAACGTGAACACCAAATCTGATGTTTTTTATCACACATTCTGTTACTAAAACAGCATCATTCTGAATATAGATACCTGTACCGGAAGCAGTTGTATTGCTTTGAATTGTTAATCCTTGGATAACAACATCAGAAAGTGCATTATCAACTGTAATTATTGTACCTGTTGCATTCTGCGAACCATCAATAATTGTTGTCGCTGTATAAATTGCCCCTCTACTTCTAAGTGTTATGTTGTCTGAAATTGTTACATTTTCGTAATATGTTCCTTCATATACGATGATAACATCTCCATTAACTACCGATGGTGAAGACAAAGCTTCTCCAATGGTTTCAAAATCACCGGTTTGATCCTGTTTCACTGTCCAAGTAGTACATATTAACAACACGGGAAGCAGTATTAAAACTGCAATAAAGCTAATCTTTTTCATTTTTTCCTCCAATTAGTTTGAGTTTTTTTTCCATTTCACATTTCATTCTAAACAACAAAACCCTGCAATTCATTATTTCAAATGAAAATGAAAATTACTCAAACTTATTCTTACATATAATGAACAACATATCCACCTCCTTCACAGCAAAATGAAGGAAGAGAATGCACAAATCGTTTGACATCAGCATGCTGAAAATACTTTGTGTTCCTCGGGAAGAGTGTTGTGGAGAAATAAATAAAGGTGCTCGCCTTCGGTATTTCGATACACTCTCTTCCTTTTCTGTTACAATAAAATCCAATTACCAATAAAACTATTTTTCTTTTTTTATCAATTCCGAAAAGAGGATTTGAAGAAATATATGTCAAACCTTTTATTTTCATTTTATTCAAAAAAAAGGGGGGGGCACGTAAACGCATTGAGAATAATGAGTTGTAGGTTATGATTTTTCTTAATAATGCTTGAAAAAGCTTAACCCTGTCAGGATTTTTTTCTACCAAACATCACACTTAATCCTGCCAAGGTTTCTTTCAACTTTCCTACCTTGACATTGCCAATTGTATGAATCTGTGAAAGAAGTGATGGCAAGGTTTTGTATCCCGTGACGTTGTACGTTGCGGTGTTTCTTCATCGACGACAACGTCGATGTACTATAATTTCCCCTACCAAATCTCCAAAGCTTCGTTCAGCATGGTCAGAGTCTGCTCTTCGCGGTAACCAAGCTGCTGCATGGCGCCGGAAGGACACACCGAAGCACAACTTCCACATCCTTTACACAAAGCTGAATTCACGTATGCTAATTCTTTCCCATTCATCCAAATAAGTTCGGGAGCGCCATACGGACACACTGCCACACACATGCCGCAACCGGCACAGGTATCATGGTCCACCCGGGCGATATTTGCTTCGGAGAGATACTCTTTCGAACAGATTATTGAACAAGCTCTTTCTGCGGCAGCCTTGGCCTGAGAGATCGTATCTTCCATACCCTTGGGAGAATGAGCCAATCCAGCCAGGAAAATCCCTTCCGCAGCAAAATCTACCGGACGCAGCTTCACATGCGCTTCCATAAAGAATCTGTCTTCATTTATCGGAATTTTCAGCATCTGAGAGATCACTTCCACATCATCCTGCGGAACGATGGCGGGAGATAAAATTATTTTTTCCGGATTCAGAGTTATGTCCATTCCCAGAACGTGATCTTTCATTTTGATGATCAAGCCATTTTCGTTGAAAACCATTTTTTGGGGATCAATAGCGATTTCCGGTTTGGCATCTTCGGCATAACGAATAAAGACCACTCCTATCTGACGCGCTTCCTGGTAATATTTTTCATAAAATCCGAAAGTTCGGATATCGCGATATAAAACAGCTACATCCATTTTGGGATTTAATTTTTTCAAGCGTATCGCATTCTTCACCGCCTGGGCGCAGCAAATCCTGGAACAATACGGATGTTCTTCGTCCCGCGAACCGACACATTGAATGAAGACGGCACTTTTTACTTTTTTATAATCTTTTTCGTTTTCTTCCAGATCGTGTTCCAGTTCCCGTTGAGTTATAACATTTTTGTTCTGACCATAATAATATTCTTTGGGAGTGGAAGCTTTGGCGCCCGTTGTGATGATAATTATGCCGTGTTTGAATTCTTTCAATTCATCTTTATGCTCGATGGTGGTTTTGTAATTTCCGATGTAGCCGTCTATTTCTTTCACCGTGGAATTCAGATAGACATGCACCAGCGGATGATCATCGATCTCATCTTTCAGGTTTTGCAGGAAGGCAGGAACGCTCTGTCCATCCAAGGTATGATAAAGACCGTTCAAATTTCCACCCAGTTTATCGGAACGTTCGATCAGCGTAACCTCAAAACCTTGATTGGCGATGGAAAGCGCAGCCGTCATGCCGGCCAAGCCGCCGCCGATAACCATTCCGGTTTGCGTCACATCCAAGGAAATAGCGTGCAGCGGTTCCAGCAATCTGGCTTTTCCCACGGCGATCTTGATGAGACGATTGGCTTTTTCGGAAGCTTTGGTATGATCATCGCGATGCACCCAACTGCATTGATTGCGGATGTTCGCCATCTCAAATAAATACGGATTCAATCCGACTTCGCGCATGGTTTCCTGAAAGAGAGGTTCATGCGTACTGGGCGAACAGGATGCCACCACGACGCGATTCAATTTATGCTCTTCGATGATTTGTTTCATCGACTGCTGGGTATCCTGCGAGCAGGTGAAAAGGTTTGCTCCGGCATAAACCACATTCGGCAGGGATTTGGCAAATTCCACCGCACCAGGTACGTCCACCACGCTACCGATGTTAATTCCACAATGACAAACGAAAACGCCAATTCGCGGTTTCTGACCTGCCACTTTCCTTTCTTCGGGATACACTTTATCAATCGTTTCAGTTCCTCTTACATCGGAAAGTAACTCTGCTGCACCGGCTGCTGCACCGGAAGCCTGCGTCACGGTTTCAGGAATATCTTTGGGAGAAACTGCCGGACCGCAGACGAAAACTCCCGGACGGGTAGTTTCGATCTGCGAAATTCCCAGGTGATCGATGAAATTATATTCGTTCAAACGAACACCCAGGCTATCTGAAAGTTTTACGATATCTTTGGGCGGATGCAAACCAACGGAAAGCACCACCAGATCAAATTCCTCGATCTGCAGTTCACCGTTTTCCAGGACGTGATAAAGTTCCAGGTTTCCCGATTCGGAAATTTCTTTGATCTTACCGATCCTGGCACGTTTGAAGATTACACCTGTATTTTTTGCCTTGTCGTAATATTTATCAAAATCTTTACCGTGAGCTCGAATATCCATGAAGAAAATTGTCGGTTCCACAGTGCTCACATGTTCTTTGGCGATGATCGCTTCCTTCATGGCATACATGCAGCAAACCGATGAACAGTAAGGCATATGAGTGTGTTCTGTTCTCGATCCAACGCATTGAATCCAGGCAATTTTTACGGGAGTTTTGCCGTCCGAAGGCCGCTGCAGATGTCCTGCAAAAGGTCCCGAAGCAGACAGAATTCTCTCGAATTGAATACTGGTAACCACGTTCGGATAACGGCCGTAACCAAATTCGTGCATGGGAGTGGGATCATATTTTTCGGCTCCGGTAGCCACGATCACAGCGCCCACATTGATCTCGAGAATTTCGCCTTTCATGTCGTGCAGCACGGCATCTGCTTCGCAGACGATCTCACATTGCAAACAACCGGAACAGATTCCGCATTCCAGACAGCGTTTGGCTTCTTTTTGCGCTTCTTCTTCGTTGAAACCAAGTTCCATTTCTTCAAAATTATTAACTCGTTCTTCAGGATTCTGATTGCGCATTTTCACCCGATCTTCATGAGGAACGTAGGTTTGATATTCGCGAGCCGGTAAAGGTTGGAATTCATTTCTTCCTTCTGCCAGATCGATTCCGGTCAGATAACGTTCGATGGAAATGGCAGCTTCGGAAGCCTGACCTACAGCTTCCACCACAGAAGCCGGTCCCAGCACCACATCACCACCACTGAAAATATCTTTTATATTGGTCTGGAAAGTAGTGGAATTTGCTACGATTGTATTCCAGGCAGTTGTTTTCATTCCGCTTCTATCCAATAAATCCAGATCGGAACTTTGTGAAACGGCAACCAGCATATTATCGAAATCTTCGGTAAAATGTTCACCTGTCGGCTGCGGCCTGCGACGTCCGCTGTCATCCTTTTCACCTAATTCCTGCACGGCAAATTTGATAGATTTCAGTTTGCCGTTCTCGCCGATATTCTCCACCGGATTTGTCAGGAATTTGAACTGAACGCCTTCTTCCGCTGCTGCTTTAATTTCATGTTTTTCAGCCGGCATTTCGCGTCTGGTTCTTCGGTAGATTAAAGTAACATTCGCACCTAATCTGCGAGCAGTTCGAGCGCAGTCGATGGCCGTGTTTCCACCTCCGATCACTGCTACTTTTTTACCGAGTTCTATGTTTTCATCATAATTTACTTTTTTCAGGAAATCGATCCCGCCAAAAATGCCATCCAAATCTTCACCTGGAATGCGCATGCTGCGGCTCAATTGAGCTCCGATTCCCACATAAAACGCTTTGAATCCTTTCAGCCGTAATTTCTCAATATCATTATATGAATTGATCGGATGATTGAGTTTTAGTTCAATACCTTCATTCAAAATCTGATCGATCTCCCAATCGAGTTCCTTCCTGGCAAGACGATAGGGAGGAATGCAGGAACGCATCATGCCGCCGGCTTTGGAATCCTTTTCAAAGATCGTGACCTGATATCCTTTCTGAGCAAGATAGTAGGCACAGGTAAGTCCGGCCGGCCCGGCACCGATCACTGCTACTTTTTCCTTATTCTTTTCGCAGGGAGCGTCTTGTTTTTCAAATTCTTCCGTATGAGAATGAACATAATCCGCTATAAATCGTTTGATTGAAGCGATAGCCAACGGATCGTCGTATTCGCCCCGACGGCATTCGTTTTCACAAGGATGAAAACAAACTCTGCCGCAAACCGAAGGGAACGGATTGTTCAAACGGATCAGATCATATGCTTCTTTATATTTACCTTGTGCAACCAAAGCCACATAACCCTGAACATGAATGCCGGATGGACAGGCGATCTGGCAGGGAGCGGTTGCTTTTTTATCGATAACAAAAGCATTGGGAGAAGCCTGGGGATAAGGTTTGTAGATCGCAGTTTTTTCTACCAGTTTTTCATCAAAAATGGAAACGGTCTGGATGGGACAGACTGTGACGCATTCACCACAACCTGTACATTTATCCAGATCAACAAAGCGCGGTCTTTTATAGACTTTTGCTACAAAGTTGCCGGCCGCACCTTCCAGTTTCACCAGCTCCGAATTTGTCATCAGGTCGATATTCAAGTGACGTCCGCATTCCACCAGTTTTGGTGAAATCACGCACATCGCACAGTCATTGGTGGGAAATGTTTTATCCAGCTGAGCCATTGTACCGCCGATGGCAGGCGATTCTTCCAATAGATACACTTTGTAACCTGAGCCAGCCAGATCCAGGGATGCTTGAATACCGGCAATCCCACCTCCAATGACCATTACTGAACCAACTTTTTTATTATACATCAACTACAACTCCTCAATTCAGGAATCCTGCGAAAAATTACTTTACCCGGACAGAATTTTTCTTCCGTTTGACTCGAATTCTCTTCCTTATATTAAAATCTTTTAACATCTCTATTTGTTTAACATGCATTAAGTTATTTTGTTTAATATGATTTAATTTATAAAAAATAATCTCTCCTTATCAATAAAAAACCAATTCTCCCACATCACCTATGTGGTATTTTAGCTAATCTCAACCGCCGGAAGATTTATCGGAATCTTCTGTTTCCGATGCAGTTGGATCCAGCCATTTCATGTAACCACCTTTTAGATTTAATACTTTTGAATAGCCCATCTGCTGCAGAGTGAAAGCAGCCAGGGCACTTCGTTCGCCGGTCATGCTATACAAAACGATCTCTTCATCTTTAGCCGGCATTTCCACCCAAAGGTCATAATCCCAATATTTACAGTCTGCTATCCTGAATTCCAAAAAACCACGGGGAATATTAACGGTGAAAGTTTCAGGATAGGGATATTCGTAAGCTTCATTCGGCTGGTTGATATATCCTTCTTCAAATTCATCTGCTTCCCGTACATCGATGAGTATCCGTAATTCACCACTTTCCATTTTATGCCGGAAATCTTCGTAGGAAATCTCTGTTATTCCGGCTTTGGCTTCCGCAATAAGTACTTTAGAACTATCAAAAATTTCTCCGGAAGCAAAACTCTGTCCACAACCGGAAAGAACTATCAGGAGGACAGCAAGTGTAGTTAAAATTGCCAATTGCTTTTTCATCTCCCCTCCTTTTATAATGCTGAGAATTTGCCGGTTCTTTCATTCCATTTCACAAACCAATACCAAAGCAGAAGAATTAACAGAACCAGAACTACAGCGCCGGTATATCCCAGAATATCCGGCAGAAATAACATTTTTTGCATCGATTCCGGCAGAATGCCTTTAACGAAAGGAACGATGAAAAGCCTGGAAACGGGTGCCATCACCACAAATCCAAAAGCCGACATCCACAATTTTACGTGGCCTTCACCTGCTCGCCATAAAGTTCCAACTGCGCAGCCTCCAGCCATGGTCATACCCAATCCAAAGATGAATCCACCGATGAGAGCACGCAGCCAGAAATTGGCATAAACAGCTTTCATTTCGATGGCTCGGAAAGCTAATTCACTGGAATTGCCTACACCAAAATACTTGAAGACAGTAAAGCCAACCAGAGCAACTAAGATGCTGATAATAACAGCTACGGGAGCTGTTGCTTCACCTGTCATAAAAGGTTCACGGAAGGCTCGTACGATACAGTAGCGAGAGCGCTGCAGGATCATGCCGAACAACAATCCAAACAACACATGCCAGCCCATGACCTTCATGGCGTTACCCTTGGAAGTGTAAGTGCTCACAAGATATAAAACAGCAGCTATCAAGACCCAGCCTAACCAGCGCTGCCAGCCGGTTTTTTTTCCTGTTCCTGCCAGGAATGTGAAAGATTTTCCTGAGCTGATCTTAGGAAGAGCTTCCATCTCCCACAAGAGATAACGCAGGGCGACAAAAGTTCCGATTGCGAAACCGACAGCAAGGGCGAGAGCACCGCAGGATAGAGCTGCTACACCGGTGAAAAATCCACCGATTGTACAGCCGGCACCAACTGTAGCACCGATTCCCATGAGTGCACCACCGATAAAACCTTTGATCAATTCACCTATCGGAGCTACCCGAATACCGAATTCCTTGGAAAACAATGAAGCAATGAAAGCACCCACCACGATGAAAATATTCAGCAAAGCAACAGTGTGAAGTTTTATAGGAACAGTTGTTCCCAAGCTGTTTATGTCGAGAAATTGAAAAAGGTTTTGTCCAATATTTGTGTAGCCGCTGCTGGAACCCCAGGGATATTTGACTACAAAGAGCAAAATATTCAGTACAGCCAACAGAATACCGCCAACCCACATGGGCCAGCTTTTGGCAAAGAGGCTATCGAATAATTCCCTCATTTCTCCTTTTTTGAACAACATGTTCTCCTTTTACTGCTTCTTGATATAAAATTTGAAAGCGCCATTATCTTCAGTTTGTTCCAGAAAGATATTGCCGGTTTTATTGCACCAGGCAGGAACATCTGATTTGGAACCTGGATCAGATCCGATCATTTCCAGAACTTCCCCGCTTTCCATAGACTTTATTGCCTTGTTTAATTTAATGATCGGCATCGGGCAGGAAAGCCCTATACAATTTAAACTTTGGTCAACTTGCATTTTTCCTCCTTTGTTGATTTAGTTGTAAACTTCATAATTTATTATTCCTTGTTTGATTTTGGTTGTCTTTTTATAAATCATATTTTTTCACACCTTCCGAACGGATGCAACACCTTCGGAACGGTGATTTGCTGTCCAACCGTTGCGAAGGTTCTCATTACTTCGACCGTTCGCAAGGTTTTGTTGCTTTTCTTTCATCATTCATCATTCCTTGTTTGATCTTGGATATTTAAATTGTAATATCCGAACTCACCCCTGCTATCCCCTCTCTTTACCGTTTCACTCAAATAGAGGGGATTATGGGATGCCGTTGAAAGTTTATTCATTTTGTTACAGCAAATTATAAAATATATTCTCTCCACTTCATTATTCATATTAATTACCATTTATTATTCAATTCTTTGTTGATCATTTCACTTATTTTCTTCTCATTATCTTTGCTGGGATGCAGCTTTCCATCAATCAGATGACAACGCAGATCCTGCACGAATTTATCCAATTCCCTGACATTTTTATCCTGCTCTTTGGGAACGTAACCCTGCTTGATGGCCATATCTCTCAGAATTCCCATAACATCAGTAAACTTTACTCCCTGCGGACAAAGCGCATAACAGGTGTAGCAGCGTGAACACATCCAGAGCACATCTGAAGAAAGCACTTCGTCTTTCATGCCCAAAATTGCCATGCGAATAATCTTGCGGGGATCGTATTCATCATTCACTTCTGCCACCGGGCAGGCAGCTGTGCAGGTTCCACAGGTGAAACAGCGTTTAAAATGCTCCGCTCCGGGTTGAGCAGCAATTTCATTTTTGAAATTTGCATCCATTTCACTTAAAATTATTTTATCCATCAAAATCTCCTTATATTAGCAACTAACAAAACGAACTTTTCTGGTTACAATGCTCCGCGTTGTAACCAAGTCTTCACGCTCTGCGTGCATTAAATCATAGTTCTTCCGCAGGAGCGGAGATGCTTCATTCCGACGTGGAACATCGGAACGAGATAATAATTCAAAATATTCAATTTTCATTATTCAATATTCACTTCTAAAACGCATCCGGAATTTTCTTTAATTCTTCATAAGAAAAAACCGGGCCGTCGATACAGACATATTTTGAGCCGATCCCACATCTGCCGCACTTTCCAATGCCGCATTTCATGCGTCTTTCCAATGATGTATAGATTTTATCGTGAGCAAAATTCAACTCCAGCAAAACCGGAAGCGTGAATTTTATCATGGCGGGCGGACCACAAATAACACACCAGGAATTAGGATCGGGTGAAACTTCTTTGGTAACAACCGGTACAAATCCGCAGAGTTTATCCCATTCCGGTACAGGTTTATCGATGGTAAGGATCAGGTTCAAATCTTCACGTTTATCCCATTCCTGTAATTCTTCCTTATAAATAAAAAAATCCGGGGTTCTCGCTCCGTAGATCACCGTGATCTTGCCGTAATCTTCTCTATTTTCCAGCATAAAAACCAGTAAGGATCGCAGCGTGGTGAAAGCAAATCCACCACCGATGATCACAACATCTTTACCTTTGAATTTTTCAAAAGGATACCAATTACCCAGAGGTCCGCGCACACCGACGATGTCGCCTTCCTGAAGATAATGGATTTCATTGGTTACGCTGCCTGTACGGCTTACGGTAAATTTTAATATTCCTTCTTCAGTAGGAGAAGAAGCGATTCCAAAAGGTGATTCTCCTTTTCCCAGGATGGAAAATTCGCAAAATTGTCCGGGAACATAATGGAAATTCTTGCCGTCTGCTTCATTCACAAAAGAAAGATCGTAAGTGCGCAGCGATCTATCCGGATTTTCCGCCAAGATCTTTTCCACTTTCATTGGTATGGGAATATATGTGTTGCTCATCAAAATTCCTTCATGATATTTTATAATCTAAAACTTTCTTGATCAGTTCCCGCACATCCAGATTCACGGGGCATACCTGAACGCATCGACCGCAGCCGGTGCAGAGATGTACGCCGTAATTATCCATGAAATAATTGTATTTGTGCATGAAACGCTGTCGCACACGCTGAGTTGATATTCCGCGGGGATTGTGCCCGGAAGCTTCTTTGGTGAAAAGTTGGAACATGCAGGAATCCCACAAACGAATACGTTTGCCTTTGCCTTTTTTGCCTTCGTCCGAAACGTCGAAGCAGTGGCAGGTGCTGCAGACGAAAGTGCAGGCTCCGCAATTCACGCATTTGCCGCTGATCTCTTCCCAGATCGGCTCATCCCAGAGTTTACCGATTTTTTCAAATAGCTCGGAAATGTCTGTTTTTTCTGCCAGGAACGATTCGGCTTTTCGCTTCAGTTCGGTGATTTTTGCTTCATCCTCTTTGGTTGCCTGTTCAGCTTTTTCATATTTTGCCAGGAATGCTTTGCCCTTTTCGCTGATGCCTTCCAAAAGGAAAACATCATCTACATCAACTACGAAAATATCGCTGCTGGTTTTGTCGAACGGACCGCGCCCGAACCAATGACAGAAGCAGGTGGAAAGCGGTGTATTGCAGGCTTGATTAAAGATAAGTGAATTGTCGTATTTTTCTTTCCAATACGGGTCTTTGAACATGTCCTTGTCCGGCATCTGATGAGCATCGCTGAAAACTTTGTTCAACATCGTCAGACTGCTGGTATCACAATGGCGCAAACCCCAAACAGCAATTGGTTTTTCTTTACGTTCTGGTGTTTTCAAGCCATCTTTGCCATATTCAAAAAGTACTTCGGATTGTGGAAAGAAAACCTCTTTGGGAGAACGGTCTGTATTCACAATATCATGAATTATTTCGAAGGCAGAATCGATCTTTTTGAAGGCTGTTTTCTTGCCGACTTCCGTCGGAGCAAAAACGTCGTATTCCTGCTGCACAAAATCGATGAAATCTTTCAGTCTGGTTTTCTTTATCTTAACCATTGCAAATTCCAAAATTAATCTCGTTCCCAAAGCCCTCTTTGGAAACGTGAGAGATTACAATACCAAACAGGAATTTAGTAACGAGGTGGATATTATTTACTTTTATATTTATCATATTTAGCCCATTATAAAATCTTGTTTCTCATTTTCGCAATAGGTGGCCATGGCGGGTTTTTCATTAATGTCGATGCCAGCCAGATAATCAAACCTTTCTTTGATCTCTTTTTCCACTTTTTTGCTCATCACACGCAGATCGAGATCGACCGGACAGGCAGAAACGCAAGCTCCGCAGTCCACACAGCGACCGGCAATATGAAGATTTCTGATGAGATGGAAAATGATGGAATCCGTCACTTCGGGCGTTTTACCGATCCATTGCGGATCGTTCTGATCGACAAAGCATTCCGGACAATAGCAGGAAGGGCACACGTTGCGGCAGGCATAACAGCGGATGCATTTGGAATATTCTTCTTTAATATAATTCCAACGTTCTTCGGCAGATTTTTTTTCAAAATCTTCAACAATTTTATACGCTTCCGGAATGCTGACTTCCTTCCTTGGCGTTCCAATAAAAAAGTCATATTCGGGAGCGTCCGGATATTGGCAGGTCAGGCAGGAATCGCAAAGGACATCTTTGAGCGGATATTTGGATTCAAAATCTCTGCCATTTAGAATGATATTATCACCATTTATTTTGTATTCCAGAACTTCTTTGCCTTCCGCCAGTTTGGCTATTTTCTTCTTCTCGAAAACACCCTGGCAGGGAACACCAATCAATACTACATCTTCCCGTTTGATCTGATTTTCCACTGCATACAAAACAACCGAACGCGAATCACAGCCTTTCACAATGATGCCGATTTTTTCGTAAGCTTTGGTTAAGCGTCGTTTATCTTTGGTAAGATAGGAAGTAAGGTTGTTGCGGCAGGTCTGGTCAAAGATCAGTTTATCGGCATCTTCTTCCGTTTCGATGAAAACAGGAGTTGCGGAAAACGGCAGTGAGCCTTTTCCCCAGCCGATCACCAGATCAACTTCTTTTGCTTTTAATATTTTTTTAACTTGATTGATCAACTGCTGCATCACTTCACTCCCTTCACCAATCTTTTGGCAGGGCCGATTGCTTTTACTTCGTTAGTTATCTTGGTGATAATATCTGCAAAACGCTCACCTTCACCTGCTGAGATCCAGGAAAACTGAACTCTTTCCGGTTCTATGCCGATATATTCCAGCAATGGTTTGATGGTGCTGTATCTGCGACGAGCTATATAATTACCTGACAGGTAATGGCAATCGCCCGGATGTCAGCCGGAAACCAGCAGGCCATCGAAACCGCTTTGCAATGATTTCATGATGAAAAGCGGATCGACACGCCCCGAACAGGGAATGCGGATCACACGCACATTGGGCGGGTATTGCATGCGTGAAACACCAGCCAGGTCTGCTCCTGCATAGGAACACCAGTTACACAAAATAGCCAAAATTTTTGGCTGCCATTCTTTCATAATTTCTCCAAATTTCTCGACTCGTAAATTTACGATGAGTCGAAATTAAATTATATTTCGAGTCGTTGTCGCGAGCAGCGAACAAAACCAACAAAACGAACTTTTTAAAAATTTTTCTGCTGCATTTCATTATTTATAAACACTTATGATTATCAGCAATTCTTAAGTCACACTTCCTTCGGTCGCTGCGACTCAAGTTCTGCTAAAACGTTACTACTTTATCCGCTTCCACCGTCCATTCGGTGAATTCCGGCATATTACTCGGTTCAATACCATCGATCAATTTTAATTCTGAAAACCCGCGAGCATATAAACATCCGCCGCAAGCTTTCACTTCGGCGCCTTCGCCAATAATGTATTTTATCATTGTTTCAATATTATAATAACCCTTGGGAGTCTGCTGATCGGGAATGGCACATCCCACCGCATCAGCCATCAATAATACTCTCGTTTTAACGTTTTCATGTTCACTCACCAAGGTCATTGCCAATCGCAAAGCATTGTAAGCTTTTTCAGTGCCATAGGGTGCATCATTAATCACAATTAAAATCTTTTGCATCTATTTTCCTTATCTATTTCGAGTCGTTGTCGCGAGCTCCTTACGACTCGAATCTCGCGCACACTTATTGATATCCAGGCTGGGGCTTGGATGCCAGAGTTGTCTAAAATTCGCAATTCTTAAGTCACACTCCCGCTGGTCGTTGTAACTCAAGTCTTGCTTTATATTTTTCATAATCATAAATTTATTCCATCCACAAAGTCCAAAGCATCAAAAGCTGAGAATAGCTGTTCATTGCTAAATCCGCGTAAATCCAAAGCACCGCAGCGACAGGAAGCCACGCAGGCTCCGCAGCCTTTGCAAAGTGCATCATTCACAATTGCAATTCCTTTTTCTTTATCAACTTCGATGGCATTATAAGCACAGATTTGTTCGCAATATCCGCAACCGGTACAGCGACTGTCATTCACTTCACAGATCGTACCTTCCGCCAGAATGGCTTTTTTATTCAGGAAGGTGAGCGCGCGGCTGGCAGCAGCTTTGGCCTGGGTCAGGCTTTCATTTATATCTTTGGGAGTGTGAGCCAATCCTGCCACGAAAACTCCATCGGTGGCAAAATCTACCGGGCGCAGTTTCACATGTGCTTCCATGAACATGCCGTCGGCATTGAGCGGAACTTTCAGCATTCTCGCCAGATCGATATTATCCTTCCTGGCATCGATTGCCGTGGCCAAAACCAGCAGATCAGCTTTCACTTCTACTTCTTTGTCCATGATCGGATCAAAGATGGTCACATTCACCTGGCTATCCGGATCCCATTCATCTACCAGAGAGACTTCCGGTTTGCGGTTCAGATCATAATGCACGAACATCGTGCCCAGATCGCGTAACTCGGTATAATATTTTTCCCGGAATCCGTATGTACGAATATCACGATAGGCAACATAAGTATTTACGTTGGGAAATTTCTTCTGCAGAGTTAGAGCATTTTTAACAGCTTTTGTGCAGCACACTCTGCTGCAATACATTTTGCCTTCTTCGCGGGAACCCACGCATTGGATCATAACAACATTTTTCAGTTTTTGGTTGGGGAATTTTTGAGTATGCAGCATCTCTTCAAATTCAACCTGGGTAATGATGCGTGAACTTTCCCCATAAAGATATTCCTTGGTTTTATGTTCTTCGGCACCAGTGGCGATGATCACAACTCCATGCTCGATTGTCTCTTCTTTGTCTCCGGTTTTCAAAGTCGATTTAAAATTGCCCACATAACCATCGATCTTTTCGATCTGAGTACTTTTATAAAAATGGATAAGTTTATTTTCCGAAACACTTTTAATTTTATCTGCCAATAACTTCTGAGGATCTTTATCGAAAGCAAAGTAAATATTCTTCAGGTTTCCACCCAGTTCAGCTTCCTTTTCCACCAGGAAAACTTCGTGTCCGGCATCAGCCAGAGATTCAGCTGCCGTCATGCCTGCCAGACCACCCCCAATAACCAGAGCTTTGGGATTGATATCGATGGGAAGTCTCTTCAATGGTTTCAGATTTCTTGCCTTGGCGACTCCCATTTCCACCAGATCTCTGGATTTTTCCGTGGCTAATTCGGGTTCATTCATGTGAGCCCAGGAACATTGATCACGAATATTTACCATTTCAAAAAGGTAAGGATTCAGTCCGGCTTCAGTGATAGTTTCACGGAAAAGCGGCTCGTGAGTTCTGGGTGTGCAGGCAGCAACCACGATCCGGTTCAGGTTGTGTTCTTCGATGCGTTGTTTGATCGTATTCATGCAGTCCTGAGAGCAGGCATACATCAGGTCTTCGGAATGTTCCACATTCGGCAGATTCCTGGCATATTCGGCTACATTTTTCACATCCACCACTCCGGCAATATTGATGCCGCAATGACAAACAAACGTGCCAACTCTGGGCCGGTTACCGATCACATCTTTTTCGACATTTTTTTCTTTGGCTATTTCCTGCCTGTCCAACCGCAGATATTTCACAGCTTCTGCCACAGCGCCGGAAGCTGTCATAACAGATTCGGGAATATCACGCGGTTCATTCATGGCACCACAAACATAAATACCTTCGCGGCTGGTCTTGAGCGGTGTGAAATTATCGGATCGGCAGAAGCCGAATTCGTTCAATTTTATATCGAGGTTTTCAGCCAATTTAGCAATATCTTTTCTGGGTTGCAATCCAATGGAAAGCACCACCATGTCAAATTCGGCAAATTCAATTTTTCCATTTTCCAAAACATGCCGCAGTGAGAGATTTCCATTTTCCAATTCCCTGATCTCGGAAACTTTCGATTTAATGAATTCCACGCCATATTGGCCTTTGGCTTTTTCATAATATTTATCAAAATCCTTGCCGAATGCACGAATATCCATATAAAAAATGGAGGATTCCAAATCTTTCATGTGTTCTTTGGCAATGATCGCTTCTTTGATGGCAAACATGCAGCAAGCAGATGAGCAATAATTATGATCGATGCTTTCATCGCGGGAACCAACGCATTGAATGAAGGCAATGCTTTTGGGTTCGGCATGATCGGAAGCACGCACCACGTGGCCACCAAAAGGTCCGGATGCGGAAAGCATTCTTTCAAAATCGAGTGAGGTTACAACGTTGGGATAACGCTTGTATCCAAAATGACCAAATCCGATTGGATCGAAAGCGTCGATGCCGGAAGCAAGAATGACCGATCCTACTTTCAATTCGATCTCGTTTTCTTTATCTTCAAAATTGATCGCACCCGCCGGACAAACCTTTTCACAGATCCGGCAAACGCCTTTGGTCAGGAATAAACAATTATCTTTATCTATGGTATATTCGGATGGAATGCTCTGCAGAAAGTAACGAGAAATCGCTCCCCTTTTGCGCAGTCCCATATCAAATTCATCATCAACTTTAATCGGACATTTTTCTTCACAAAGTCCGCATGCTACACATTTTATCGGATCAACATATTTGGCGTGTTCCACGATCCTGGCAGAAAAATCACCCGGGTTTCCGGTAACAGAAGCAACAGTTGATTTGATGTGAATCGTAATATTGGGATGCCGGGCACATTCACTCATTTTCGGAGCCAGAATGCACATGGAACAATCATTGGTCGGAAATGTTTTATCCAACTGCGGCATTCTGCCGCCGATGGTGGGAGATTCTTCTACGAGATGTACATCCAATCCCATTTCAGCCAGATCAAGAGAAGCCTGAATTCCAGCAATTCCTGCTCCCACGACCAACACTGATCTACTTTTTAAACCCATAAATTATCCTTAATTATAATAACCTTGCGAATGGTTACACACCCCCCGGCTAAAGCCGTACCC
>JAUSOT010000118.1 GCA_030656075.1 Candidatus Cloacimonadales bacterium | reverse complement strand
TAATTTGAAAGAGACCGAATTTTCGAGTCAAGTAATTATCCTTTCTTCGTGGTTCTTTGTGTCCTTAGCGGCTTCTCCTGTTCTCCTCTATTTGAACGCCGTGGCAAAGAGAGGGGTAAGCAAGGGATGAGTTCAAATCTTCTGCTTGACACCCCAGCCCATTTTTTAAATTCTTAAAACTAATAATATTAGAAGAATCAGGAGGTTAAATGATAGATAAAAAACTTATCGAAAAGGTCATCGATAAAGCTCTTTCCAATGGTGCTGATTTCGCCGATGTTTTTGCGGAAGATACTTACAATTCCAGCATTTCATTCAACGACAGCAAGATGAAGCAAAGCGTTGTAGGAAAAGATTTTGGGGCAGGAGTAAGAGTTTTTTACGGTGAAACTGCTATTTATGCCTACACGAATGACCTGAGTGAAAAATCACTGCTGGCTGCCGCAGATGCTGTGAGCCAGGCAATGAAAGGAAAACAGAATACAAAAATTATTGATCTTTCCAAGATCGAAATTGAAAATCATCATCCGATCCAGATTCCCAATAATACAGTTTCCAAGCAGGAAAAGATAGAATTTTTACGCAAGATCGATCAGGCTTCACGAGGCTATAGTGAGTTGATTTCCCAGGTGAATTTGACTCTGCTCGAAAAAATGCAGCAAGTGATGATTGCCAACAGCGAAGGTTTGTGGATTGAAGACAGCCGGAATTATTCCCGTGTTTACTTGATTGCCATTGCATCCAACGGCAAGGAAATGCAGTCTTCAGGAGCAGGTCCGGGCGGTCATGTCGGTTATGAATTTTTCCGCCGGCTTGATCCGGTGGAATTAGCCCGGCGAAACGCTCGCATTGCAGTAACGATGCTGCAAGCGGATTACGCACCCAGCGGCAAATTTCCGGTTGTGATCGACAACGGTTTTGGCGGCGTTATTTTCCATGAAGCCTGCGGACATGCGCTGGAAACTACTTCGGTTGCTATCGGAGCATCTGTTTTTACCGGAAAAATGGGACAGCAGATTGCCAGTCCGGTGGTCACAGCTATCGATGACGGCACTATTCCCAACGAATGGGGCAGCTTGAATATCGATGATGAAGGCATGCCAACCCAGAAAACAGTTCTAATCGAAAATGGAATTCTCAAATCTTATATAGTTGATAAAATGGGAAGCATCAAAACAGGTTTTGGGCGTACCGGCAGTGGCAGGAAACAATCTTATAAATTTGCTCCCGCTTCCCGCATGAGAAATACCTATATTGCTAATGGCAGCAGCAAGTTGGAAGATATGATCGCCAGCGTTGAATATGGAATTTATGCCAAGAAAATGGGTGGCGGTTCTGTGATGCCGGGTACCGGAAATTTCAATTTTGCCGTGAACGAAGGTTACATAATCCGCAAGGGAAAAATTGCCGAACCGGTGCGTGGTGCTACTCTTATCGGGAACGGGGCAGATGCACTTCTCAAGATCAGCATGGTGGCAGATAATATGAAAATGGCGCAGGGAATGTGCGGCTCTGTGAGCGGCAGCATTCCTACCAACGTAGGACAACCAGCCATCAAGATCGACGAGATAATCGTTGGCGGCAGGAATTAGGGGGAGATATGAACACAGGATTTAGGAAACAGGAGGACTGATGTATAACCAGGAATTCAAATTTATCTTCGATTATGCCAAAGATAAAACAGACGATATTGAAATTTTGCTGAATGCGGGAACTTCATTTTCCACCAAGATTAATGAGCAGGAAATCGAATCCTTCAATTATTCCGAAGCCAAAGGCTTGAGCGTGAAAGTGATATTAGGTGGAAAAGCCGGATACGCCTACACCGAGAAATTCACCGAAGAAGACTTCAAAATGATCGTTGATGAAGCGATTGAAAATGCCAAATGCAGTGAAGATGATGAAGTTGTTGTGATGGAAAATTATCCGGATATCGATTGCGAATTGAAACTCTACAATGCCGAACTCGATAAAGTTTCAGTCGAAAGAAAAATTCAGCTGGCAAAGGATCTGGAGAAGTATGCCAAAGCAGCTGATAGGCGTGTTTTCAATGTTCCGTATGCAGTTTTCAGCGACAGCAAAGGTTACGTGAAAATAGCTAACAGTAAAGGATTGAATAAAGAAGAAAATCAAAACTATGCTTTTGCTTTTGTGGGTGCACTCAGCCAGGAAAAAGAAGAAAAACGAGGTGGTTTTGAATTTGAAGTCAGCAAGGATTTTGCAAAATTCGATGCTAAAAAGATGGCTGAAACCAGCGTGAAAAGAAGCACTGATCTGCTGGGTGGCGAACCCGTCGAATCCGGTTCTTATCCAATTGTTTTTAATGAAGATACAATGGCAACCATGCTTGCTACTTTCACTTCTATTTTCTACGCCGACGCGGTTCAGGAAGGCAGAAGTATGCTGGCAGGAAAAATGGGACAGAAGATTGCCAACAACAAAGTGACGATAACGGACGATGCCCTGCATCCTGAGGGAAGTTCAACGCGCAAATTCGACAGTGAAGGATATCCTTCCCAAACCACGATCCTGATAGATAAAGGAATTTTAAAAACGTATTTACATAATACCAAAACTGCCAGGAAAGACGGTGTAAGATCAACCGGTCACGGCAGCCGCGGTTATAAAAACAGCCTTGGTATTTCATCCACGAATTTCATTTTAAAACCAGGCGAACTTAAAGAAAATGAGCTTTTCCAACAACACGACAAGATCATCGAGATCGTTTCTTTGCAGGGAATGCATTCCGGCGCTAATACGATTTCAGGAGATTTTTCACTTTCAGGAGAAGGATTTCTCTATGAAAATGGAAAAAGAAAACATTCCTTAAAGCAATTCACGGTTTCCGGTAATTTCCTGAAAATGCTGCAGGATGTGAAAATGATCGCAGATAATTTCAGGTTCAATTCCAGTGCGATCGGAACAGCTTCTGTGTTGATCAAGGAATTGGCGATCAGCGGATAAACATTCTGAAAGTTACTTTCCGAATCTATTTCCAAGAAAAGTTATTAGATAAGCTTCGGAAAGGCATTTTGTTTTATATTGTATGAAAGAAACTTTCCCAAAACTTATAGAAGATATGGTGATAGAACTTTTGGGAAAATAATAGATTATTTATCTCCGTTTCTTTTTTCGAGAAAAAGAGAGCGCTCCAAATTCTCCGACGATCGCCAGATAGAATCCCAGATCATAAAGCCAGCCAATATTATGCGCTTCATACACCCGAATTGCCGGATTGAATGCGGTAGATCATATCTTCTTTGGCTTCCTGCTCAATCCGCATCAGTTCTTCTTTGGAAATTTTTAATCTGGCGGCAATGATCTGCTCGCGTTCCTCAATCTTGATCACATTATCAGCTGAGGCAATATACAGGAGTAAAGCCATGCTGCTGGTTACCAGGGAAAACTCATCAAATTCTTTCTTTTCCTGTTCATTTTGGGGAATGTAATTCTTGGGTTGAAAGAAAATATCCAGATATTTGTCATGTTCACTCAAACCTGAACTCTGTTTGGGAGCGTTTCTATAATGCGAAACCGGAGGTTCGCAGACAATTGTGTCACCAAACGGAGTTTGGTAACAAGAGGATAATCGTTCCGAAGGTTTAAAAACTATAATGCGAAACCGGAGTTTCGCAGACAATTGTGTCACCAAACGGAGTTTGGTAACAAGAGGATAACCGTTCCGAAGGTTCTCGCATACTCGACCGTTCGGAAGGTTTAAAAACTCAATTAGATATTCTCTTTTATTCTCTTCACAACCGAATCTACATCCAATCCGCAAGCTTTGAAAACATCTTCGCTACTGCCGGAGAAGGCATAATCTTCCACTCCGAATTTATGGAATTTGCAGGAAAGTCCCATCTGCATCATTTTATCGGCAATGCTGTTTCCCAAACCGGTATGAACGTTGTGATCTTCGTAAGTGAATACAGTTCCAGTGGCAGCCGCTTTTTGCAGGGCTTCTTCATCTAAATCGATAGGGCAGGAGATGTTCCAAACCTGAAGTGAAATTCCTGCTTCAGCCAGTTTATCGGCAACTTCAATGGCTCTGCCGGCAACCGTTCCCATCACGAAAAGCGCAGCATCATTTCCATCTCGGAGAAGATCAGCTTTACCGTATTCAAAAATGTAATTGTCACCAAAGGTAATTTCACCGGATTTGCTTTTTATAATATCCAGTTTAGAGCGCCCCATCGGAACAAGGTAATTGCCGTATTTGCCGGCAATGAAGCGAATCACTCTATCTGTCTGGTTCGGATCGGCCGGAATGATAGTTTTGAAGTTGTAGAGATTTTTCATTAATCCCAGGTAGTCGATGCACTGATGCGTTTTGCCGTCTTCGCCCACATCCAGTCCCACGTGCGTTGTAATCACTTTCAAATTTGTGTGATTAATATCGCTGAGGCGGTGCTGGTTGAATGTTTCATCCACTCCGAACACACCGAAATCAGCCCAGAAAGTCTGGAATCCTTCTTTGGACATTGCAGCAGCCACGACCGCAGTATTATGTTCCATGATGCCACTCTGGAAGAAATTCTGAGGCATCACATCTTCGAATTCTTTAGTTTTCACACTACCTTGCAGGTCGCAGTCAAAAACAGCAATAGGAGCATTTTTATTGATTTCGGCAATATCGGCAATCGCATTTCCCCAGGCTGAACGATTGTCGGTTTTTTCGGTATAAGTGCGGGGAGTTCCAATATTCAAACTGAAAATCTTGCGACAGCATTTATAACTTTTCTCAACTTTGAATTCAGCCCGCATTTTCTTATATTTTTCCAGGTCATTTTCCAGTTTTAATTCTTTCAGAGCTTCAGACAATAACTCTTCAGAAAGGGGTGAGCCGTGATATTTTTCCTTATTTTCCATGAAGGAAACGCCTTTGCCCATAGTTGTGTGTGCCAAGATTAATGTCGGTTTATCGTTGGCGACTGCATCCTGGATAGCATTTCGAATTTCGACCAGATCGTGTCCGTTAATCTCGATCGTTTCCCAACCGTCTGAAAGATAATTTTCCAGGATATTCTGCGGCATCACTTTATGAATGTTGCCGCTGATCTGTAGCTGGTTGTAATCTATGAAAGCAGTAAGGTTGTTCAAATTATATTTCACAGCAAAACGTCGTGCTTCGCTGAGTTGACCTTTCTGCTGTTCGCCGTCGCCCATCAAAACGAAAACCTGATTTCCGGTTTTTTTCAATTTAGCTGCCAAGGCAAATCCGCAACCGGCTGAAAGTCCCTGTCCCAAATTACCGCTGGCCCATTCCACCCCGGGAACGTCCGGTTCAACGTGGCCTTCGAAGATGCTGCCTGCTAATCTGAATTGAGAAATTGCCTCATCCAAATTGAAAAATCCTCTTAATCCCAGAACAGAGTAAACAGCCGGAGAAACATGACCATGACTCATCACCACACGGTCGCGCTTTTCCCAGCAAGGATTTGTCGAATCGACATCGATCATGTGATAGAGCGTCAGCAGGAAATCTAAAGTTGACATCGAGCCGCCCGGATGGCCGGATTTGGCCAGCGTCGTCATCTTTAAAATTGCTCCGCGAGCGATATTTGCTTCGGTTTGAATGTCTTTTAATTCCTCTATGGAAAGCTTGATTTTATCGGGATTCATCTTCACTCCTCAATGAATTTCTAATTTGAAACAAGTAATTTTCCTTTCCCAAAAACGTAAAGTGAAAAAACTTCCGAAGTTTATCTTTCAGAAAATCTTGTTTGAAACTTCTGAAGTTTGAAGGAAGCAGGATCGTTAACAAATTCGCTTCGCAGGAGAGGGAGCAAATGA
>JAUSOT010000115.1 GCA_030656075.1 Candidatus Cloacimonadales bacterium | reverse complement strand
ATTCATTGTAGTATCGCAGGGGAGTATGATTTAAAAGTCCATCCGATCCAACTTCGATTTCACCTTTATAGCCAAAGATTTCTTTTAAACGAGCAATTTCTTCTTTAGGTGTGGCTGGATCGGCCACCACGAGTGCATTTTCCAGGGAACCACCTTTGATTAATCCTGCTTCTTTTAACATGATGATCTCATGCAGAAAACAAAAGGTTCGAGCTGAGGCAAAATCCTTTTCAAAGACATTCAAACTGGGCATCCAGGTATATTGAGTTCCCAGGGCTTTTTGCTGGTAATCAACCAGGAAGGTTATTTTCAAGTCTGAAGAAGGCACAATGACAATATCTACATTATCTGCTGGAGATGAGAAAGAAATTGGCTCGGTTATTTCCATATATTCTCGTTCTTCATCTTGTTCCACGATATCGGCAGTTTTCAATAATTCCAGGAATACGATAGAACTTCCATCCGCTACCGGAACTTCCGAACCGGTTACTTCAATCCTGATATTGTCTATATTCAAGCCTTTGATGGCAGCCAGAACATGTTCGATCGTAGCGACGGATGCTTCCCTGATGCCTATCGTTGTTCCGCGTGAAATATCGATAACATGATCGATGTCGGCCGGGATTTGCGGATTGCCTTCCAGGTCTGTTCTAATGAAGATGATGCCTTCATTTTTTTTAGCAGGTTTAAAAGTTATTGTGGATATTTTTCCCGAATGAAGTCCAACACCACGATAACTAACCTGGCTGCGAATAGTTCTCTTGAATTCCTTCATCAGATTTCCTTCTCTTTTTTCAATAATTTATTGTAATGACGGACAATTTCAGGTAATTTCTTTTCAGAAGCCAGAATTCTTCTTCTCAGTCCTACATTGATGGCAGGTGTTCCGAAAACTTTTTCACCTTTGGGAATAGTGTGGCTAACTCCTGATTGAGCGCCAACCATAGCTCCATCATCTATTTTTAAATGCCCGGCAACACCAACTTGTCCAGCCAAATAAACAACGTTTCCAATCACTGTGCTGCCTGCTAATCCTACCTGGGCACAGAGAATGGAATTTTCTCCAATGATGCAGTTGTGACCCACCTGAACCAGATTATCGATCTTAGTGCCTTTTCCGATGATGGTGGAGCCGATCGTGGCCCGGTCGATAGCTGAGTTTGCACCGATTTCAACGTCGTCTTCGATGATCACATTTCCCACCTGGGGAATTTTGTTTTGAATGCCTTCGTGCATCAGGTAGCCAAAACCATCTGCTCCGATCACACAGCCGGCATGAATGATCACCTTGTTTTTAATAAGGCAATCTTCATAAATCGTTATGTTGGGAAAGAGATGGCAGTTCCTGCCAACCTGAACATTCTCGGCCAGCACAGTATTGCTGTCGATCCGAGTGCCGTCGCCGATGATGGTCTTTGCACCGATCACACAATTTTCACCGATTACAACGTTCGCGCCGATTACAGCAGAAACTGCGATAACAGCGCTTGCTGCAATGCGCTTTTGTTGTGGCGGTCGATCGAGTTCGAGCCAGGTTTTCACCAGCATCATGAACATGACGTAGGGTTTTTCTACCAGGATGAGATTGGTTTGCGGTTTGACTGATATGTCAAAGTCCGCCGGAACCAATAACAAGCCGGCTTCAGTTTGTTTCAGATCATCCAGATATTTGGGATTCTCGAAAAAACAGACTGATTGTGCATTCGCTTCCTGCAACTCCGCCACATTTGTCAGGATCAATTCATTCGGTAGAATCGATCTTCCCGGCAAACGAGATGCTATAGCAACGGCCTTGAGAGGAGTGCGAAAGGTTTTCATGATCGATGCTTATTCTACAGCTTTGGCCATTTCTTCAATGACAAGATCTGTGATGTCCATGTTGGGTTTGGCATAAAGCAGACCACCGGAAGCAGCGTCAAAAATGATACTGAAGTTATTTTCAACAGCAACTTTTTCGATGACAGCTTTCAGTTTATTCAAGATCGGTTCCAGAAGTTCAGCTTGTTTTTGCGCAAATTTTCCATTTTCACCGAAAATTTCTTCAACTTTTGCCTGACGTTTCTGCTGAAGATCCGTGATTTTTGTTTCTGCTTCCTGTTTTCCGGAAGCGGTCAGGATCATTTTTTTACTATCGTAGTCAGTATAAAGTTGTTGGATTTCAGTATCCATTTCCCCAATTTCCTGTTCCCATTTTTGTCTTTCATTCAGTAAAATTGTCTGTGCTTCCTGAGTTTCAGGTGATTCCGCCATAATGCGGTCTGTGTCGATATAAGCCATTTTGTCTGTTTCTGCGAAAATTGCAGTTGCAATAATCAACAGAGCTAATATTAAAAATCCTTTTTTCATTATAATTCCTCCAATTATTTTAACGACATAAAAATAACCTTTTCTTAAGGCGTGTATTAGAAGTCAATAAGAAAAAACTTAACCTTCATAAATTTATCTGGACATTGTTTTTTCATTGTTAAGGATTCTGCCTAATAGAGTGTTTTTCTACTATAAGTGAAAAAAAATGTCTTTGCGAGATATGCTTCTTGCTGCGCTCACGAAGCAATCTCTATAAATATTAATTGGTTAGCAGTATAGATTGCTTCAGCAGAATTCCTTTGAAAGATTCTTCGCAAAGACAAAATTAATATTATGCAGAATATATTTTTCATTATTAGATAAGCCGAGTGCTTTGATCGAATCGATGAATTGCTGAACTTCATTTCGCTACCGCTAAAACTGAGTTGATGATAGGAACATAACCGGTACATCTGCACAAATTGCCTTCTAGAGCATCTTTGATCTCAGCGCTGGTTGGATGGGGATTTTTAGTGAGTAGCGCCTTGGCACTCATCAACATGCCGGGTGTGCAGAAACCACATTGGATAGCACCGTTTTCGACGAATGCCTGTTGCAAGCGTGACAGCGTTTCATTCTTTTCCAGGTTTTCCACGGTTTCGATCTCGGCGCCGTCAACCTGGGCAGCCAGGATAAGGCAGGAATTCACCGCATCCCCGTTCAAAATCACTGTACAGGCGCCGCATTCACCGATACCGCAGCCTTCCTTAGTACCTGTTAAACCCAGTTCTTCACGCAAAATATCCAGAAGTCGGCTGGAATCATCAACTTCCAATTTGTAATCAACTTGATTAACTTTGAATTTTATTTCAATCATTTTGCGATTCCTTCTTTTTTCTAATGTCATTCAATCCGTTCCTCATCAAATTCAAAAATACCGGAATTTTATACTCGGAAGACCAACGACCACCAATTTCCTTCTCGATTATTTCTTTTAAAGGTTGCTCGATCGCCTCGATCATTTTTGCCTTCAATTGCTCCCCATACAGCATTTTTTCTATTTCAGGCAATCGTTTCGGTTTATTGAAAAGAGAGCCGGAAACAAGGCGGCAATCCGAGATCAGATCGTTTTCGAAAGTCATGATGATTCCCAGGCTGAGACGGGTGATATTCAAAGCATTTCTGCGGCCCAACTGAAAATAATGCTGGGAATACTTTTGCGGTGCAGGAACCGGCAGGATGATTTCCGTCAGGATTTCATTTGCTTCGATCTGAGTCTGGTAATTTTTGATGATGAAATCTTCAGCTGAAATTGTGCGCGTTCGGTGATAAGACTGCAAGACGAATTCTGCTTCGTACAACAGCAGTGGGGGATAGGAATCCGCGCAGGGAGCAGCATTGACGATGTTACCGGCAATAGTAGCCCGGTTTCGGATCTGGGTCGAACCGATCTTGGAACAAGCTTCTACCAGAATTGGAAAATGCTCTCGAATAACAGAATTGGAAATTATCTGGGAAAAAGTGGTTCCACCCTTAATTCTGATCTCGTTTTGGGAAATCGAAATTCCTTTCAATTCGGAAATGTCGAAAATATTCAAGAGCTTGTGCTCGCCTGATTTCATCCGCAAACCGATCAAGACATCAGTGCCGCCGGAGAGGATTTCAAATTGTTCGTGAGACAAAAGTTTTAAAGCTTCATCCAGGTTTTTGGGTGTGATGGTGGTGATGTTGTTCAAGCGGGGAGATTGCTTTTTTGTTGAATGTACCCGGCAGGTTTCTGTGTGTGCAACTTCACTCTGGCGGGATGGTTTTTTCAGTTGTTTGTTCAGGAAGACTTTTTCCAAAGTCAGTGGAATTTCGTAGGAATGGTTTCCGGTGGCGAATTTGAAAGCATTGTTAATGGCTGCAGAAGTCAATTCCAAGGTAGGTTCGCCCAGACTTTTAGCACCGAAAGGGCCGAATTTATCTTCATTTTCTACCAAGATCGGATCGATACTTTGGATGTCTTTTATTGTAGGAATGAGATATTCATCTAAATTGGCTGATTTCACTTCTCCATTTTGAATATTATAGTCTTCCAAAACCGCATAACCAAGCCCCTGCATCACACCGCCGGTGATCTGTCCTTCTGCTCCCAGACGATTGATCACTTTACCCACATCGTGAGCCGCTGTCACCTTGAGAACATCGATTTTTCCGGTGCTTTTATCAACCATGATCTCAGCAATCTGGCAGCCGTAAACATAAGTAAAATACGCGTTGCCCTGTCCGGTTTCTTCATCCCAACTCACGTCCGGTGCATTCCACCAGCCATAAGCAGAAAGGTTAATTCCCTGTTTAGAGGCAATTTCTGCCGCTTCATCAAAAGGGATCTCATTATTTTTACTTTTGATGATGCTGTTTTGCCAGCTTGTTTTTTCTAAATCTGTTTCCTTTAATCTATCTTTTATTACTTCAAAAATTCTCTGTTTCACTTCTTTGGCAGCCAGGATCACAGCATTGCCGCCAGTGATCGTGCCGCGGGACGCAACCGTGGGGCCACCATCATTGATCGAAGCGGTTTGCGGTTCCAGAAAAACGATTTTCTCCATTTTTGTTCCCAGGATTTCTGCCGCGATCTGGGAAAAAGTTGTCCGCATTCCCTGTCCATTTTCATTTAATCCTGTCAGCACATAAACACTGCCGTCTGCCTGTACGGAAACGATGGCCGAAGTTGCATCGGTGCCTTCCGCTCCCAATGAGCAACCGCGATAACTGCAGGAAAGCCCGATGCCGAAAGCGAATCTGTCATTTTCTGCATTGAGCAGTTTGAATTCTTCGATTTTTTTTTCGTATTCTGCTTTCTTCATTGCAGTAATCATCACTTCATTCAGAGATACTTTATGCTCGGAAAGCTTTTGACCGCTGGCGGTGATGCTGCCTTGTCCGTAGCCATTCAATTGCCTGATCTCAACGGGAGAAATCCCACAGATATCAGCGATTTCATCCATCAAAGATTCCTGAGCAAAGATGATCTGGGGAGAACCAAATCCGCGAAAAGCAGCTGTGTAGGTATTATTTGTGTACACTCCATAAATATCTGTTTCCACATTCTCAATCTCGTATGGACCGGTTGCCTGAACAACAGAGCGCCAGGTTACGAAAAATGTCTGGGAAGAATATGCCCCGCAATCGGCAATGATCTTGATCTTCATGGCATTAAGCTTACCGTTTTCAGCAAAACCGACTTTATAATTCAGAAAGTAGGGATGACGCTTGTAACTTTCTTTGATGGAATTTTCGCGGGAATAAGTCAACTTAACAGGTTTTCCGGTCATTTTTGCCAGCAGCGCCACGCGGCAAGCCATGTAATTCACGATATCATCTTTTCCACCGAAGGAACCGCCCAAAGTCGAGCCAAAAACGTTGACCTGGTTCAGATTTAAACCCATAAAAAGTGCCACGACTTTTCTCGTTGTAAATGGATTCTGGATACTGCCGTAAATTTTATAACCTTTGGAAGTGGGATCGGGAGCAGCAGTAATCGATTCCGGCTCGATGTAGGCATGTTCCTGAAACCCGGTTTTGTAATCCCGCTCGATCACCTGGTCGGATTGTTCGAATCCTTTTTCAACGCTGCCTTTTCGCAGCGGATAATGAACCATGATATTGCTTTTGTATTCCGGATGGATCAAGCGGCTATCCGATTGAAATGCTTCCCGCGGATCGAAAATTCCCGGGATCGGTTGATATTCCACTTTGATGAGATCGGCAGCGAGATGAGCGATTTCTTTATCTTCTGCTGCCACGACTGCAATCACATCACCAGTGTAAAAAACTTCCTCATCTACAATGGCATATTGATCTGCCCGGATCGGTCCAAGTCTTTTTTGTCCCGGGATGTCCTTGAATCGGGCAATGGCTTTCACGCCCGCTAATTTTTCAGCTTCGGAGACGTCTATTTGGGTAATTTTTCCGGCCGGAATATCGGTGTAACGAATAGCGGCATAGAGCATTCCCTGTAATTGAATGTCATCGCCGTAAACAGCTTTTCCGGTAACTTTTTCATAGCCGTCAACCCGGTTGATCCTTTTTCCAATTACAGAATCTTGACCTTTCCTGTTTTTGCTAACTTCATTTTGCATAATTCACTCTCTGATAAAAGGTTATCAATTCATGATGTCTCAACTTTCCACACTTAAGTTTAGCTATTTTCTATTTTCGTTTTACTCAGATGCTGTCAAACATAATTTGGAAAAAGAAATTCAAATCTCAAAATGACCTTCTTAGTTATTGACATAAATTTCCGCAACCTGATATTGTCACACAGATTCAGTGATGCTAAGGTGTTCAGCTAAAGAGTGATAAAGTTAGTGTAAAAATTCAACTCGACCATCCAGTAGAGTTTTCTTGTGTAATTACAACGAGCATTCAGGATGTAAAAAAAGAATTTATTTTCTGGAATAGATATAAAAATTTTTTCGAACTTTAACGCAATTACAAACGGAGATCAGTTGCGGTGGATAGACAAGAAGAAAGGTGTTGTTTTTCTTCGAAAAGCCAACCTGCAAGCCGACTCCCAGGAGGAAGAATGAAGCTATATTTCACACTTCTGCTTGTAATTTCAGCGATATTTATGAGCGCTGAAATGAGAGTATTGGAACGAAGTTCAGAACGTATGATCGTGCAGATCGAACTAAAAGATTATAACTTTTTTGAAACAGGCGATTTCACCTATATCGAATTGAATGATTGGAGCCGAAACCTGGATAGAGGCGCTCCTGATCTTCCTTTGAAGGAAATGAGATTTGCTGTTCCGCCGGACGGCAGAGCAAATATCATGGTTATCTCTCAAAATGTCGTCACCAAACATCTGGATAAACCGGTTTCACCCGTCGCCAATATCGTGAAAGGCGGCAAAACTAACGATTATATTTACCAAATAGATCCTGCTAAATACGCTTCATATACAACAGAATTTTTGCAGCTCGATGAAGTGAATAACTGGCGTCGTTTTCAAACGCAAAAAGTGCAATTCAATCCTTTCCTGTTCGATCCTGTTTCCCAGGAATTGAGGATTTGTGAAAGCATTACCTTCGAAGTGAGGATGGAAGGCAACACGAATTTCCGAAAGGTGATAAATGATAATTGTGAAGATATTTACAGCGAATATTTCGTTAATTATCAGGAAGCAAAATTCTGGCGGACCGTTCCTAAAATTACTCCCCAGAAAATGCCGTTTGAGGTTTCGGATTTCTGGTACAAATTCAGTACGGAAGATAATGGAATTTACGAATTGGATTTTGCTCAGCTTTCTCAACTGCCATCCTTTTGCGATCCGAACTCGATACGCCTTCTCACGATGTACCGGCAGGCAAATTCTGAAAGTAATTCGGATTATGAATTCAGATTAATAGAAATTCCGCTTCTGGTGGAAGATGATAATTCGATCCTGGATGAAAACGATAAAATCTATTTTGAAAAAACAGAACTGGAAACCGGGAATTTTAAATCTTACGGTTCCAAGAAAACATACTGGCTCACTTTTGGAGCAGATCTTGCCGAAGAACCGCAGAGATTGGCTAATCTAACAGGAACTCAAACTGCTTTTCCGGTTCAGGATTTTGCCAGAAAAATAATTGAAACTTCCTACAGCCGAGATACTGTTGAAGGGATTTTGATCTATCCTGAAGCCGGCATTTTTGACACTCAAAGTGATGAATTGATTGCTTTGCATCCCGAATTGAGTTTAATCAAAAAAAGCCAGGCGGAGATTTTTGCGGAATACAGCAGCGGCGATCCCGATCCGGTGGCGATCAGGAGTTGTTTACAGGATTCACTGATTGCACATCCTGAACTGCTTTATTGTGTTTTGATGGGTTCCGGTACCTCGGATTGGAATAATTCGTCCGAGAAAAATAAAATAATCACTTTTGGTTATTGCGATGATAATTTTTGCATTCCATACATGCAAACCATTCCCCAATTGGCGATGGGTAGAATTCCAGCCCAGAATAATTCCGACATGAATTTCCTGCTCGACCGTATTCAAACCTACATCGAATCTCCCACGCCCGGATTCTGGCGCGATAAAATATTGATCATACCGGATGATGAAAATAAGGGTGACCACTACGAAGGATTATGGGCGAATAGTGTTAGCGGCTTGAATCATAGCCAGATTGCCCAAATTACCGGTGAACTACTGAATCCGGAAATTTATGTGGATAAAGTGATGGCGATCGAATATGGATTCGATGAATTTCAGAATAAACCGGAAGCACGATTAGCAATGCTGAGAAGCGTGAACGAAGGACGCTTGATCTGGTATTACATCGGGCATGGAAATGAAGATGTGCTGGGAGATGAAGACTATTTCCGCGGTTCCTTGCACATGAACCTGCTTGATAATTTTGAGCATTTACCGCTTTTCATCGCTGCTTCCTGCAATGTCGGTCACTTCGATGAAGTAGCTTATGACTGTCTTGCTGAGAAATTATTATTTTATGATAACGGCGGATCGATCATTTCCATAGCTGCGACCCGTGACAGCGATGGAAATGCTAATACGACTTTGATGAAAAAATACCTGACGAATTCCCTGAATCTGATGCCCAGGAAAACAGTCGGTTGGTCACTTTTTAATGCCAAACTAACTTCCGGCGCTAACATCGGCAACAGCAAGCTGTATCATATTTTGGGTGATCCGTTGATGTATGTGAATCCACCGGATATTGTGGGCTCCGTAACAGGAGTTCCCGATAGCGTTCGATCTCGTCAGTTGGTGCAGCTTGCAGGTGATTTCGGCAGTGAGAATCTTTTCAACAGCCAGGGTGAACTGCGAGTGTTCGAGCCGGAACACAACTTCATTTACATAAATAACAACTATGTTCTCCCGCCAGATGATACATTGATGTACATTGTGAATTACACCAAAGAAGGAAATAAATTATTCTTTGGTGGAAATGAGATAAATTCCGGGGAATATTCAGCAGAATTTATTGTACCAGATGATATGCAAACCGGAGATAACGGTCAGATCATAAATTACTATTTTGATCCAACTTCGAATCAGGATTTCATTAGTGCTTTCGATCCGATGAAATGCAGCAGTATTCCGCTGGATGTTTCCAGCACGAGTCCGCCTCAGGTTGCTCTTTTCGTTGATTCCAAAAATTTTGTGAGTGGAGATTATGTTTCCACCAATCCCGTTGTGATAGCAGAAATCCAGGATGAAAATGGTATTAATATCACTGGTTCTGCCGGCCATAAACTCCTTATTCTGCTGGACGAAGGAACAGAACTGATCGATGTGACGGAAGGTTTTGTTTACGATCTGGGTTCGGCTACAGCCGGAGAGCTATCCTGGCAGCTAAATGATCTGGAGGAAGGAAAGCACAACCTGACCCTGATCGTTTTCGATAACTTCAATACGCCAACGGTTACTGAGACCGAGTTTATTGCCAAAAAATCCGGCAAAGTTTCCATCGAACAGATGCTGCCCTATCCCAATCCGATCGAAAAAGATGGTCATTTCACCTTTGTAATCACCGAAGATGCCGATATCACGATCACGATCTATACTATCACTGGCAGAAAGATTAAAACGATCAAGAAACCGGCTTGTGGTGCTGGTTATAACCAGATTTATTGGAACGGCAAAGATGGCGACGGTGATGAAATCGCTAATAATACATATTTCTACAAGATCAAAGCCAAACAGCTTTCCAATCATAAAATCAGTGAAAAGATCGGGAAGGTGATAGTTCTGAGATAAACCGATTTTATTGGTCGAGTTCAAATCATATTAAACTTCCGAAGTTTTTTAA
>JAUSOT010000100.1 GCA_030656075.1 Candidatus Cloacimonadales bacterium | reverse complement strand
GCGTGCCGGCCAAAAGTTTCTTCTTTTTCCACCAGAACCACATCTTCGTAATCTTCGGACAAAGTGCGGGCCACAGCTAATCCTACAATTCCACCGCCGATAATGAGAATATCAACTTTTTCCATCTTTTCCTCACTGATAATATTTTATCATCACATTATCAATTAAACGCGTTTTTCCGATGTAAACTGCCAGCACAATTCTGCAGCCGGAACGTAATTCATCGAGTGATTCAAGTGAATCCGTATCGATGACTTCGATGTAATCTATTCTTCCTTTGTTTTGAACTATCAAATCCCTCATGGCAGCGATTATTTTACTTGAAGCTGTCATTCCTTCCGAAAAAAGTTTTTGAGCCAGCAAAAGTGAATTATGAAGGCAGAGCGCATCTTTCCTTTCCTGGGGAGATAAGTATTTATTGCGGGAACTCATCGCTAATCCGTCTTTCTCACGAATTAAAGGGCAGCCGATGATTTCTGTTGAAAAATTCAAATCCTTTCCCATTTGCTGCAGAACTTTCAACTGCTGGAAATCTTTTTCTCCCAGTAACATAAAATCAGGATCGATAATATTCATCAATTTGGCCACGATCGTGGTCACACCTTTGAAATGAGTTGAACGAGATTTTCCGCAGAGAATTTGAGTAATCTCCTCCACCGCAACCCAGGTTTTAAAGCCAGCGGGATACATCTCTTCATTGGACGGAAAGAAAATGTAGTCAACATCTAATTCGGAAAGAAGTTGAATATCGCGATCCGGATCACGCGGATAGCTGCTTAGATCTTCATTAGGAGAAAATTGAGTGGGATTGACATAAATACTGACGATCACAATTTCCGCTTTATCTTTCGCTGCTTTCACCAGGCTTAAATGGCCTTCATGCAGATAGCCCATCGTTGGCACAAATCCAATCGTCTGAGACAAATTTCGGCAGATTGTCTGCATTTCTTTAACGGAATGGATCAAGACAGGTTTAGGAGAATTCATGGTTTATTTTTGATGAAATTTCAGATTCTTATCATCATCCACGATGATGACAGTTGGTTCATGTCCAATTATTTCTTCATCGGTCATCAAACCAAAATTAACTATTATAACTCTATCACCGATACTCACCAATCGAGCTGCCGCGCCATTTATGCCAATCGTACCGCTGCCGGATTCACCTTCCAAAATATAGGTGGCAAATCTATTTCCATTGCTGATATTATAAATCTCTACTCTTTCATAAGGTTTCATGCCTGAGGCATCCAACAAGTTTTTATCAATCGTGATGCTGCCTACATAATTCAGGTCACGCATGGTCACAATTGCGCGATGTATCTTCGATAACAGCATTGTTCGCTGCATTTTTCCTCCAAAAATTAACAAACCATTTGAAAACAGCAAAATGCTGAATTCGTGTCCAGATTTTTTTTCAGGTATATTTTGTAAACTATAATTATTATACTTGTTTGGAATCCCAATCTAATGCTGTTTTACGCCCTTTTTCTTCATTTACGGTTTGCAGAAAAATTGCTCCAATAATGAAAAAAATGACCACCGCTAGAATTGCCCAGCGTTGATTTCCTGTCAGGCGCGAAATCTCGCCGTAGATCAAAGGTCCGACGATGGAAGCCAGCCGCCCGGTTACAGAATAGAAGCCAAAGAATTCCGCCATTTTTTCCTGCGGTGTGAGCAGCGCCAGCATTACTCTGCTACTGGATTGGCTTGAACCGATGGCAATTCCAGCCAGCATTCCCACATAATAAAATTCCTTGATCGATTGACAGAGGAAAGCCCAGATGACCACAATGATCCAGATGAGCAAGGTAATGGAAATCGTTCTTTTCGCACCTATTTTATCCAATATATAACCAAATACAAAAGCACCAACAACGGAAGTGAGATTAGCAATTACAAAATAGGTGATCAACTGCTTCTGGCTCATATCGAAGCGGGTTGCGCCATAGATCGCTGCAAAACTGATCACGATGATGATGCCGTCATTATAAATCAGGTAACTGAAGATGAACTTCACTAATTCCCGGAATTGCTTGATGCTTCTGAAACTTAGTGAAATCCGCTGGAAAGCCGTCTTAAGATAATTGGTTCTTTTGGAAGGTTTGCGAACTTCTTTTAATAAGAGGAAAGTGGGAATGGCAAAAATCCCGAAAAAAGCAGCGACGGCAGGAAAAGTTAAACTTACCCATTTATTGTGGATCAAAGGTAACATCAAAAGTAAAGATAACAAACCACCAACATAACCAACAGCCCAGCCCCAACCTGATACTTTTCCGATCTCATTGCGGGGAACAATGTCCGGTAGAAGCGCATTATAAAAAACATTTCCGCTATTGAAGCCAAAATTGGCGATAATAAAAAACAACATTCCGGTAAAAATATTTCCGGCTTTCACGAAAAATAAAAGAGCGGTGAAAATGACGGTGAGATAACAATTGTAAAACAGGAATCTTTTCTTCGCCCTGGAAAAATCGGCAACTGCTCCAAATATCGGAGCTGAAATCGCAACTAAAAGCATGGAAATACTGATTGCTCTTCCCCACAACGCTGTGCCGTATTCTCCCTGATTCACAACCACATCTTTGAAATATACGCTGTAAATCACTGTGACGATGATGGTCGTAAATGATGAATTGGCAAAATCATACATAATCCAGCCAAAGATGTTCTTATTCATTTTCATAGAAATTCTTTTTCCTTATTCTCACCCTGTAAAGGGGGAATTTAAGGGGGTTATTTCTCCATTCATTTTCATATTAAGCCTTTTTCACATTTCATAACTTATTGTAATAAAATAAGTTAAAATCTTAAAAGTCATCTTGACTACCTCCTGATCGAAAATTAGAAGCTAACTTCTTCTAAATCATGAGAATAACTTAAATACTAAACTTTTTTATTTTAATACTCACATTA
>JAUSOT010000158.1 GCA_030656075.1 Candidatus Cloacimonadales bacterium | reverse complement strand
CGTTATCCGGTCCTGTAGCATTGAATGTGAATTTCACTGATCTCTCTTCCGGGAATATTACTACCTGGGAATGGGATTTTGATAATGACGGCACGATTGACAGCAACGAACAAAATCCGACTTATTTATATGATGAAGTCGGTGTTTATTCTGTTTCACTCACCGTCGGCGACGGCTCAACGACTGCAACAGAAACAAAAGTCGATTATATAACAGTCGATCCTAGTTTGATAGCTGATTTTTCTGCAGTTCCGCTTACCGGTTTAGCTCCTTTGGAAGTTCAATTCACTGATGCTACAATAGGAACTCCCACTACCTGGGAATGGGATTTTGATAACGATGGAACCATCGACAGCAATGAGCAAAATCCGCTTTATACATATACGGTTGCTGGAGACTATTCCGTCTCATTAACTGTATCAGATGCTTACTATTCAACTACCGAAACCAAGATCGATTATATTTCGGTGGGAGACCAGATAATTGCAGATTTCAGCGCTGATCCTTTATTGGGTTTAGTGCCTCTGGCAGTGCAGTTCACTGATAGTTCGGTGGGTGCAATTAACAGCTGGGAATGGGATTTTGATAATGATGGAACCATCGACAGCAGTGAGCAGGATCCTTCCTATATATATACTTCTGCCGGAACTTTTACAGTGGTTCTCACAGTTGGTGACGGAACTTATTTCGACACGGAAACCAAGGTCGATTATATAACTGTTGTTCCAGAAATAATTGCAGATTTCAGTGCAGTTCCGTTGTCCGGTTCCGCTCCGTTGCAAGTGCAGTTCACCGACAACTCTGCAGGTGATCTGAACAGCTGGGAATGGGATTTTGATAATGATGGAACCATCGACAGCAGTGAGCAGGATCCTTCCTATATGTATACTTCTGCCGGAACTTTTACAGTGGTTCTCACAGTTGGTGACGGAACATTTTTCGACACGGAAACTAAAGTTGATTACATAGAAGTAACCGGAGTCGGAACCGGTGGCGAGTTAATTCCTAACTTCACATCACTATCTCAAAATTATCCTAATCCATTCAATCCCAGCACAACGATCTCCTTAAATGTGCAGGAAGGAAAAGAAGCAACTTTGATGATATTCAATATAAAAGGGCAACTTTTGGAAACTAATGTTTTTTCTTCCGGAAATCACAACTTTGAATGGAATGCTCAAACTTCCGGAATTTATTTCTATAAATTAATTTCAGGAGATTTTTCCGAAACTCGCAAAATGATCCTGTTGAAATAAACTGACCTTCAATGGCATCAGGCATTCCAAGCCTGTATACAAAGAAGTTCTCGATATTCTGAACCTTCCGGATATTACTTCCGGGAGGTTCTCTTTTTGGAGATTTTTAATAAATATATTATGTTTCTTGACACCAGTTTTAGGATTTTTAATTTCTGTGACAGTTTAGTTAGTATATTTAAAAATACGGCTAAAAAGGGGAGAGTTATGAAACAGTTTGCTCCAATAGTTTTGATCGGTTTAATCTTGGCAATTGTTATCATTTTTTCTTGTGATAACAAATCGGAAGATGTGGATGGAGAAGTTTTGGTTAAAGAGGTTTGGAAAGCAATGGAAGAATGTAATATCGATTTTATCGATAATATCATGGATCCTGCTTTTCAATCTATTCACCAGGATGGCCCAAGAAACAAAGCTGAGGAAATTGAACTGATCAAGGGACTTGATATGGGTGATTACAAACTGACGGATTTTACGGTTACCAAAAACGCCAACACCATGAACGTGACTTATTTTGTGGAAGTCACTGAAACGATTGACGATGAAGTATTGACCAAACGATCTGCCAGAATGACGGTTTTCAGCAAAACTCCCGAAGGTTGGAAATGGATTTCCCATGCCAACCAGGTTCCGATTTCAAGTTAATATGAAGCGGAATTAATTTAAGAGGAAGTTCTTTTTTGACTTCCTCTTTTTTGGTAATATGATTTCTGTAGAATAAAATGTTTTAGCTGAATAGACCGAGATTCACCGTGGGAAAAAATAAAATCACCAACAAAACAGGGTTTTCAACCCCTTGGATTACTCCTATCTAACTCACGCTTACTTCCAAATGTACCAGCACCTACCTTGAAAAGGCTTCTATCAAGTTCTCGTTGGAGTTAGCCCTTTCAAGGTTTCTTTCACATTTCGCCAACCAACCCTGAAATTGCTAATTGGGAAGTTAAATTGAAAGAAGCGATTGCAGGGTTTCTTTTGAATCTGGTTCAAACTTTTAACTGAGAAAAAGAAAATTATTGACAGGTTAGAAAGAGAGATTTTCTTATTGCATTGAAATTTTGGAAATAGTTTTTTTATATTAATTGAAAGTGGTTTTTGTAATTGATCGTGAGGATTTTATGCGATATCTGATCGAAGCAACAACGAGGATATCTTTTCCTGCACTGAGCAGTAACATACTTACTACTCACCCTGAAGCGAAGAATTATACATTAAGTATCACTACCTATAAACAAGCCAAATAGATAATTCAATGGAAATAGAATTTAAAAAAGAGAAATTAAATACTGTCCGCAAGCAAACATTGATAAAAGGAAAAATCATGAAGCTTAATCTTCGCACTAAACTCATTGGGAGCTTTGTTATCATACTCCTTTTGATAGTCGTTGTAGGATTTGTAAGTATATATACCTCCAGGCACATCCAATACCAGCTGGAAAACATCATTGAACAGGATGTAAAATCGGCAAACATATTGGGCGACGTAGCCCGTAGGGTCGGCTTTATCCGCGCGAATTCACTGTTACACTTGTTAACTAGTTCTATCGATGATATGAATCGGTACGAATTAGAGTCGGCTGATTGGATTGATAAAACAAACACTGACCTGGATACTCTAAAAAACATATTCGAGGATCAGGCAACAGTTGATAAACTTGCAGAGTTTCGTACTGCGTTGGAAACATATTTGAGAATCTGGCGTGAACAGGTTTTGCCCCTGAGCCGGGCGAACCGTGACGAGGAAGCTTTTGCGCTGGCCAGAAAAAGTGGGGCTGCAGGTATGGCGGCTCGAGAAGCAATGTATAAGCTTGGTGAGTTACATGATGTCAATGTTGCGGCAGCCAACCACAGGCTGGAATTAGCAGAGCAGGATTCCGGGAAAAGCCAATCCATTTTGTTGGCAGTTATCTTTCTTGCGATTATATTAGGTTTAGCCTTCGGAATAAGACAGGGTTCGCTCATTGCGGTTCCTGTGAATATTGTTTCAAGAGCGGCACAAATGGTGGCAGCTGGTGATCTTGATCAGAAAGTATCGATCAAGACCGGCGACGAGATTGAATCTCTGGCAAATTCTTTTAATATGATGACCTTAAAATTGAAGAAACACCGTGACCACCTGGAGGAACTGGTGGAAGAGCGCACAAAGGCGCTGCGCGAGAGTGAGCAAAGGCTACTGAAAGCGCAACAAGTGGCACGAATGGGCTTCTTCGAAATAAATCTCAAGACGAATGAGGTTTACTGGTCTGATGAAATCTATCGCATTTATGGTATCAATCCACATGAACTAAAATCATCCTTTGAACTCACCAAGCAGCTCACTCATCCGGACGATCTCGTTTTCGTGATGAAGGAGATTGATTCTGCAATAAAGGGCATCTCGGAATTAGACATAGATCACCGTATTCTGAGATTCGATGGAAAAGTCTTTTGGGTCAATGAAAAGGCTGAATTGATCCGCGACGCAGACGGCAACCCCGAACGCATGCTCGGCACTGTGGAGGATATCAACGCGCGCAAGCGGGCAGAGGAGAGAATTAGACATCTCAACCTCATTCTTCGTTCTGTTCGAGATGTAAATCAATTAATAACGAAAGAAAATAACAGAGATGTGATGTTACAAGAATCTTGCAAGATACTTACGAGAGACAAAGGATATGCTAATGTCTGGCTCGTTCTTCTCGATGAAGACCATAAATTTGATTTTGCAACAACATCCGGGATTGAAGGGAATTTCCAACTTTTAATAAATGATCTAAAAAAAGGTAACCTTCCTTACTGCGTTAAAAAAGCTTTAAAACAACAGGAAGTATTATTGGTAGATAATACTGAATTCGCATGTGCAGATTGCCCCATTTACGGTCAATATGAAGGGAAAAGTGCATTAGCTGTCCGTTTGGAGTTCAATAAAAAAGTTTATGGTTTGTTGTGTGCCAGAATAGAAAAAGAATACCTCGCTGATGACGAAATGTTGAATTTATTCAGAGAGATTACAGGTGATATTGCTTTTGCCTTATATCGTCTGGAATTGGAAGCAGCACACAAACAATCAGAGGAAGTACTTCGTGAAAGCGAAGAAAAGTATCATCAATTATTCACAAATATAGGAGAAGGTGTTGCAGCTGTTGACCTTAAAGATAATTTTGTATATTGTAATCCTGCTGCAGAGATGATTTTTGGTGTTCCTGCCGGAAAACTTGTTGGTAAAAATTTAAATGATTTTTTGAGTCCGCAAATGTCCGAGATAATAAAAAGCCAGACAGATAAAAGAAAAGTAGGAGAAAAAAGTACTTACGAACTTGAGATTATCACACCTACTGGCAAAGAACGGCAACTTTCAATTACTGTTACTCCTCAATTTGATAAGGAAAGAAATGTAATAGGAGCTTTTGGAATTGTTAGAGACATCACCGAGCGCAAGCAGGCGGAGGAGCAGATCAAAAAAGACCTGAAAATAAAAACTGCTCTTCTGCAAGAATTGTATCATCGCACCAAAAACAATATGCAGGTCATCGTTTCTATGCTCAAAATGCAATCCAGACGATCCGATAATGAATATCTAATACCAAACCGCTGTCAATCATATTAATATCCAGTTAAATAATGTCATACTCTTTACTTCTTGTTTATTCAGATTCAAATCAACTAATGCTTCCACAAGTTTCTGTTCTACTTCACTTATATTGTTAAAGACCCTATT
>JAUSOT010000083.1 GCA_030656075.1 Candidatus Cloacimonadales bacterium | reverse complement strand
TTTCCATTAGAACAAGGATTGAAACAAGGAAGCAACGGCTGTAACAGCACCGGTCGGATAACTTTGAATTTGATTTCCATTAGAACAAGGATTGAAACACTGATCCTCCTTATCCTGCTGAATATTTGCCATTCTTTGAATTTGATTTCCATTAGAACAAGGATTGAAACCATCGAAATCCTCGAAACTTGTATAAGAAATACACTCTTTGAATTTGATTTCCATTAGAACAAGGATTGAAACTTTAGTGAAACTTCGCTTACGTAATAGGTGTTGCCGGCTTTGAATTTGATTTCCATTAGAACAAGGATTGAAACAGGATTTAGATTCCTCACCGCATCCACAATATTGCGGTTTGAATTTGATTTCCATTAGAACAAGGATTGAAACTTCATGTTTGTCACGGTGATTTCTTTCAATGTCTCACTTTGAATTTGATTTCCATTAGAACAAGGATTGAAACAAGACCGGAATGCCATCGATCAATTCACTCGTCTCTCTTTGAATTTGATTTCCATTAGAACAATGATTGAAACTGAAATGAAATCCTAATATAAATACTAACATATGCTTTTGGGAAATCAGGTTTTGGCGTCAAGCTGTTCTAATAAATAATATTTTTTTCAAATATTTATTGCAGTTTTTATTCTCTAACCAAAATTAACACTGTTTATAATAGTTTGGAGGAAGTATGAAAAAATTATTTATTCTATTTTTATTTATCTCTTTTATCTCAATTTTGATAGCCGCACCCACTACGACCAATTATGAAAAAATCAATCCCGACAGAATACACCGGGCCAAGAACTTTGTGATCTACACCGAAGAAACCCGGGCGGATTCGGCACATGGTTTTGATGTTCTTACCTACGACATCGCACTGGAAATCTTTGATGCGACAGATTCCGTGACTGGTTCTGTGATTGCCACGGTGGAAGCTGAAGAAACGATCACGGAAATCAGTTATGAATTGACTGATATGACCGTGAATGCGGTTCTTCTGAATGGAAGCGCAGCCACTTATGATTATTCAAACGATTTGATCACCATCCAATTGGGAACGATGAATCCCGGTGATGTTTTTACCACTCAGGTAGATTATTCCGGTTTTCCGACCTGGAACGGACTGGGAATGTATTTCAGCGCCAGCAATGTCTTCACAATTTCCGATCCTAATGCTTCCCGCTACTGGTGGCCCTGCTACGATCATCCCTGGGACAAAGCGGTCACCGATCTGCACATCACGGCGCGCGATGACTGGCTGGTGGCAAGCAATGGTCTGCGTACTTCTATCGTAGATCTCGGAAACGGCACTAAAACCCATCACTGGGATTGCGACTGTCCCATGGCAACTTATCTTGTCTCTGTTACCTGCCAGAGTTATGTGGAATTGAACGATACTTTTGGTGATATTCCGATCCGGAATTTTGTGCCTTCCAACCTGGTGACCAGCGCTTTGGAAGATTTTTCCAATCTGCCTTTCATGATGGAAGTTTTCAGCGAAAAATATGGAATGTATCCGTTTGAAAAATATGGAAATGCGGTAACCAATTTTGCCACCTACAGCGCCATGGAGCACCAAACCATGACCACAATGGACAACGATAATATCACCGGCAATCACGGTCATGAAATGACGATTGCGCATGAACTGGCACATCAGTGGTATGGGGATTGTCTCACGCATCTCACGTGGTGCGACGTCTGGCTGTCGGAAGGTTTTGCCACCTATTCGGAAGCGGTTTACATGCAAGCCTGGCAGGGTTTTGAAGCGATGGTGAATTACATCGAAGCCAGTATTCAAAATTATTACAAAAACTGGGCGGGAAATACACCGCATACAATATATAATCCTGCCAATCCCAACCTCTATTTTACGCCTGTAACCTATGAGAAAGCTGCTTCAGTTCTGCACATGATCCGTTTGAAAGTGGGCGATGAAGTTTTCTGGAATATCATGCAGACGTTCTTCTCAGAATATATGAATTCCAATGTGATCACTTCCGATTTCCAGTCAGTCTGCGAAACTGTATCCGGTCTCGATTTTGATCAATTCTTTACTCAATGGATCTACGGCAGCGGCATGCCTTCCTACGAATACACTTATTTCTTCAATCCCTACCTGGCAGTTCCCCGCATTATGACTTATGTGCAGACGCATTCCAACAGTGCTACAGAATTTTATCTCGATATTCCGGTTCATATTTACAGCCCAACCGATCAGGATTCTGTTCTGGTGCAGGGAACGCCGAACACACCTCTGCAAACAATTGCTATCACCGAAATTCCGGTATATGATGATGTGGAATTCGATCCTAATAACTGGGTGCTGATGACTTCCAGTACTTTTCGGGGTGTGAGTATTAATAATGCTTATTCTGCTGATGAACAAGTCATAATTTTCTGGGAAGAATTCTGGCCGGAAGTTGGTGTGGAAGGCTACAATCTTTATCGCTCGGAATCGCCAACCGGAGATTTTTTGCAGATCAATCCTGAGATCATCACCGGAACTTCTTACATCGATAACGACGTGGTGAATGGAACTACTTATTATTACAAGTTGAAAGCCGTGAAAGATCAGACCTATGAAACTCCTTTTTCAGAAGTCTATGTCGCAACACCAATAAATTTTCCGCTGGATCAGGGAATCCTGGTGATCGACGAAACAAAGGATGGCAACGGATCTGTCGGTAATCCCGATGATGAAACTGTCGATGAATTTTATGAAACCGTTATTCCGACGACATTCGCAACCTGGGATTATGAAGATGAGGGCATTCCACCACTGGAAACGCTGGCAAATTATTCCACTATCATCTGGCATGATGACGATTTTGCTCAAAATTATATCGAAGCTAATATCAATAACCTGGGCTGCTATCTGGCAGCAGGAGGAAACCTGATCATCTCCGGCTGGAAAACTGCTGACTACATCCCCGATTCCTTCAAAACCGATTTTTTGGGCTGCAATCAAACTCAACTTATTTCCAGTTGGGAATTTACCGGAGCCAGTTCTGCTCAATATCCAGAATTAATGGTTAATCCAGATAAAATTAATCCCGCCTTTAATGGAACTTTACCTTATGTTTGCATTTTCCCGGAAGCAGTTAATGGCATCTATAATTTTGAAGCCAGCGGCGGCAGCCAGTATATCGGTGAAGTGTGTGCGCTCAAAGATGAACCGAACGGAACTTTTGTATTGCTGGGATTTCCGCTTTTCTTCCTTTTTGAAAATGAAGTAAGTGGTTTTATGTATGATGTTCTAGCGGAAATTGGCGAAGTGGGAGTGAATAACAATATTGTTCCAGCCAACAAGCCTTATCTGTCTAACTACCCGAATCCTTTCAATCCATCCACAACGATTAGTTTTAGCAGCGAACTAAACGAACAATTGGAGCTGTTTATTTATAATCTAAAAGGTCAGAAAGTGAAAAGTCTAAATGTCATCCTGAGCGGAGTCGAAGGACGAGGGGAAATGAGTGTAGTCTGGAACGGCACAGACGATTCCGGCAAACCAGTCTCTTCCGGCATTTATTTTGCAAAATTGAAGTCCGGAAATGTGGAAATGAATAGGAAAATGCTTTTGATGAAATAGTGACATATGTCCCCTCGGGTAAGATTATATAATAAATAAAGCCCAGAGGAGGCATAATGAGAGAACGCGAAAATCAGTTAAGCAGGCTTGAATTAAAAAGCTTTGAGGGAGAGTTTTTGTATGAATTGA
>JAUSOT010000081.1 GCA_030656075.1 Candidatus Cloacimonadales bacterium | reverse complement strand
GATCCTGCCAAGGTTTCTTGCATTTCTGTTCGACCTCATCCCAGCCTTCTCCTATCGAGGAGAAGGAGAACAATATTACCTCCTCTCCTCCCAGGAGAGGATTGAGGTGAGGTACATCACTCTATAAATAAAAAGCCGCCCCGCTTGCGAACAGTCAGGGTGGCTTGATATTTTTTTTTCAAAGCCTGGAGCTTTACTGTATTTTTTTTCTTAACTTAATTCTTCGATCGTTTTCTCGATGATCTCAATGCACTCCATCAGTTCCTCTTCGCTGATCACCAAAGGTGGAGCAAACCGAATGATGTGATCGTGTGTAGGTTTTGCCAAAAGACCGTTCTCCATCAGTTTCACACAAACATCCCAGGCTTGAACTCCTTTCGTTGGTTTTATCACAATTGCATTAAGAAGTCCTTTTCCGCGAATCGTTTCGATCAGTGGTGATTCGATCCTAGCCAGTTCTGCCCGGAAAATTCTACCCAGATTTTCTGCCCGTTCGATCAGGTTTTCGTCCCGGACAACTTCCAAAGCAGCTTTGGCAACAGCACAAGCCAGCGGGAATCCACCAAATGTAGAACCATGTTCACCCGGTTTAAAGACCATCATAATTTCTCTGGAAGAAAGCACCGCAGAAACCGGCAGCACACCTCCGGAAATAGCTTTTCCCAAAATTACAATATCAGGATGAATGCCTTCCCAATCGCATGCCAGAAGTTTACCCGTACGGGCGATTCCAGTCTGCACTTCATCTGCCACGAAAAGCACATTATGTTTTTTGCAGAGATCAAAACAGTTTTTCAGATAGCCTTCATCAGGAACAAATACTCCTGCTTCACCCTGGATCGGCTCAACTATAAAAGCAGCGACTCTATCGCCTTTTTCTTCCAATACTTTTTTTAAAGCAGAAGAATCATTGTAAGGAATCTTTTCGATACCCGGAAGAAAGGGACCGTAATTATTGTAAGCAAGCGGATCGGTGGAAGCGGAAACAATGGCGATGGTGCGACCATGGAAATTTTGTTCGGCAAAGATCAGAATAGCTTCATTAGCCGGAATTCCTTTCTTTTCATAACCCCATTTGCGGGAAAGCTTCATGGCAGTTTCCACTGCTTCGGCGCCGGTATTCATTGGTAAAACCATCTCGTAGCCAAAGAATTCAGTGATGAATTTTTCATATTCACCCAGTTTATTATTGAAAAAAGCACGTGAAGTCAAAGTAAGAATTTCAGCCTGATCAGTGAGCGCTTTCACGATTTTTGGATGGCAGTGACCCTGATTTACAGCAGAATAGGCAGAAAGAAAATCGTAGTATTGATTCCCTTCCGGATCCCAGACTTTAGCACCTCTGCCTTTTGCCAACACTACAGGCAGTGGATGGTAGTTATGGGCGCCATAAGTTTCTTCCAGAAGCATTGCTTCGCGACTGCTGATGGTCCCATTCACTAATTTTTCACTCATATCATCTCCATAATTTTAATTAGTTTTGGATTACCCAATCCTTAAGAAGGGTTTAAGTGTCAAATGATTTTCGAGCTCTTCCTGCCTGAATCGTAATTGCTTGACACAAAAACCAGTCCTTTTTGATTCAACAAAAAAAGAATTTAGAAAATTATGAAAGCAAATTGGAAAAATACGGCAGTTGTAATTCCGATATTCAATTCGGAAGAATACCTTTCAGAGTTATTTGAAAGAATATTCAAATTTTTCCCGAAAGAACATGTCTTCGCTGTAAATGATGCTTCAATGGATAATTCAGAAAATATTTGCCATTCCAAGCTGGTAAATCTGATAAATATCAAAGAAAATACCGGAAAAGGCAACGCTTTGCAGGAAGGCTTCCATGCCGCCGGTAAAAGCGGTTTCAGCTTTGCTTTTTCCATCGACAGCGACCTGCAGCACAAACCGGAAGATTTCGCCATTTTCCTGAAAAAACAGAACGAGGAAGAAGCTGATCTGGTGATCGGGAAAAGAGATTTCAGTCGGGATAAAATGCCTTTCCCGCGCATTTGCAGCAATGCCACCACCAGCAGGATCGTCTCGATTTTCACCCAGCAGAAAATTCTCGATTCCCAAAGCGGCTACCGGCTATACAGTTTGGAAGCAATCAAAGATTTCAACTTCACAACCAAACGCTACCAATTCGAAACGGAAGTCATCATCAAGATTGCCAAAGCCGGTGGTATGATAGATTTTGTGCCGATCGACACAATCTACAACGGGCAGAAAAGCCACATTTCCCATCTGCGGGATATCAAGAATTTCGTGAATATCGTGCTGCACGAAGCATTTCAAGATCTTAACAAAAAGCAAGATGCCAAACCAAGAACGGAGAATAAGTGAGAATTTTGCCCCTCCCTACCCTCCCCAAAGGAGAGGGTGAAGGTGTACGTAAAATTGGGGAAAAATAATCCCTTCTCCACTGGAGAAGGTGGATCCGAACGCTTTCGGAGACGGATGAGGCTATAAAAAGTAAAAATATAAATTGGAGATTTAATGAGAATTTTACTGACAAATGACGACGGCATCGATGCTCCCGGAATCACCATTCTGGCTGAATCATTAAAGAAAAACGGGCATGATATTATCGTCGTAGCGCCCGATAAAGAACAAAGTGCAACTTCACATTCCATCACGCTGCATCAACCGCTCAGGATTCATGATCGCGGTGATAAGCGCTTTGCCGTAACCGGCAGTCCGGCTGATTGTATAATCCTGGCTGAAAAAATCGTTTTGAAGGATGATGAAGTGGATCTGGTGATCTCAGGCATCAACGGCGGACAGAATATGGGTGAAGACATGCTGTATTCCGGCACCGTGGCTGCTGCTCTCGAAGCAATGTTCCTCGGATTTCGAGCGATGGCGGTTTCACTGGCATCCTATTCCAACCAGAAATTCGAAACGGCAGCTTATTTCGTGAATAAAATGTTAAATTCCGGATTGCATGAATTGATCGACAGCAAGGAAATTTTCAACGTGAACGTTCCCAATGTGGAGCTTGGTGAAATAGCAGGAATGCGTATTACTGAAGTAGGACATCGCAAATACCAGGATTTTGTAAAAGAACAAAAAGACCCGCGCGGTAGAAAGATCTATTGGATCGGCGGAGCAGCTCCGCTCTGGGATAAAATCGGAAATACGGATTTTAAAGCTATTTCGGAAAACTTTATTTCGATCACACCGGTTACACCTTCTTTCTACAAAAAAGATTCCTATCCAAAATTGGAAAAATGGGTGGAAGAGAATAAAATATGAGGATTTGTCATCCTGAGGTATCTACGATTTTCGCAGAAAATTTTCTTTCTGCGGCATCTATTAGCTTTGCTTTCGAAGGATCTCGTGAAAATTCTTTTAGCTTCACATCTCGATCGTACAAGAGATTCTTCCAACCTGCGCCGCCGAAGTTCAACGAAGGCGTGAGAACGACGTGCAAGATTCGCCAAAAAGACATCCAAGTCTTTGCGAGTGTTATTAAAACGGCTTCGAACGAAGCAATCTTTTTATCTTTGAACAATATGGATTGCTTCAAGAGAATTCCTTTGGCAGATTTTTCGCAATGACAACGTAGTGGAAATAATAATTTTTGAGGTTAAATGAAATTTGAAGATCAAAGAAAACTGATGATTCAACAGCAGATCGAGCGCCGGGGAATCGTCGATCCCAGAGTTTTGGAAGCATTCTACAAAGTTGAACGGCATCTTTTCGTGGATGAAGATGCCAGGCATTTGGCTTACAATGATTCACCGCTGGGGATCGGCAGCGGACAAACCATTTCGCAACCTTACATTGTAGCTTTGATGATGGAATTAGCTGACGTGCAGCCGGATCACAAAGTTTTGGAAATCGGTACAGGATCAGGTTATCAGACAGCGCTTTTGGCAGAAATTGCCAAGGAAGTTTACACTGTTGAACGAATTCACGTTCTGATCGAAAGAGCGAAAATTCTTCTGCAAGAACTTGGTTATGAGAATATTTTTTACAAATCAGGAGACGGAACACGTGGTTGGGAAGGCAGCTTTCCTGTCTGCAAAGAATTTGACCGCATTATCGTTTCGGCAGCAGCACCGGAAGTACCCGCAAGTTTGATTGAGCAGTTGGCAATTGGCGGAAAGTTGGTGATTCCGGCCGGACAGCGCAGTTTTCAGGAACTGATTTTGGTGGAACGCAAAGAAAACGGTTATGAAGAAACCCGGCATGGAGGCTGCACTTTTGTGCCATTGATCGGAGAAGAAGGCTGGCATGAATATTAAAATTTTTCTGATCTTTGTGATTTTGATTTCCTGTTTTTCACTGCTTTCTGCTTCAGGATTGCGAAGTGCGATACGGGAAAAAGTCGATAATATCGATGCCTCCAGCGAACTGAAAGTTTTCCTGATCGCCATGCTGCCGATCTTTGAATTGCGCGGAGCAATTCCGGTGGGAATTCTATCCTATCATCTTCCCTATTGGAAAGTTATCCCGTTGGCACTGGCCGGAAATATGGTTCCTATTTTTTTCATTTTATTGTTTTTTGATTTCGTCACAAAATTATGTTTTAAATTCAAATTTTCCCGGAAAATATTGGAAGGTATATTTCGCCGCACCCGCAGCAAAAGCGCAATCATCGAGAAATATGAAGAAGTCGGCTTGATGATCTTTGTAGCAATTCCATTACCGGTTACAGGAGCGTGGACTGGCTCTCTGGCTGCCTATTTGATGGGACTCGGTTTCTGGAAATCGATTTTATTCATCTTTCTGGGAGTGTGTATTGCCAGTGTAGTGGTCAGTTTTCTCACATTGCTCAAGTGGATTGGTGCAGGAATTGCATGTGTTGCCATAGCTTACATTTTTATAAGTGAATTTATAAAGAAGAAGAAAAGATGATGGCAGCAGAAGCTGCTGGAGATCGTGCCTTACGAACTGGAAAGTTCGTAAGGAGAGAGGTTATCAGAATTTTAAAGAGATTTTAGATTCAAAGCAGGATCTCCTTCCCAATTTTCCAGTTGGGAAGGAAATAACATGTGAAGCTTCTGCTTCGTAATTTAGGAGTAGATAATGAGAAGTACGTACAGAATTACCGACCCGGATGGATGGTATTTTGTCAGTTCTACAATAGTAGAATGGATCCCCATTTTCACACATGAAAAGTATTTTAAAATCATCACAGATTCTATGAATTTCTGTAAAAAAGAGAAAAAGTTAAGTATATTTTATTATGTAATAATGGATAATCACTTTCACATGATCCTGAAACATCCCGAATTATCTGATGTTATGAGATCACTGAAAGGTTTTACGGCAGATAAAATTTTAGAGGAACTAGAAAGAGATAACAAAAAGTGGATATTGGACTTATTACACTATTATCGAAAAAACAAATCTACTCATTATCAGGTTTGGCAGGAAGGATTTCATCCTCAATTGATGAATTCTAATGAAATGCTTGCCCAAAAAGTAGAGTATTTACATTTCAATCCCGTGAAAAGAGGATTTGTAAATAATCCTGAGGATTGGAGATACAGTTCAGCGAATAATCGAGACTGGGATGGATCTATTATTATTGAATTAGATGAATTGGAATTTTAATGGCAGCAGAAGCTGCTGGTATTATTACCTTACGAAGTGGAAACTTCGTAAGTAGAGAGTTTGTGAGAGATTTTTTGATTCAAAGCAGGATCTCCTTCCCAATTTTCCAGTTGGGAAGGAAATAACATGTGAAGCTGCTGCTTCGTAATTGTACAAGATGAGATCAGCTAATGGCAGCAGAAGCTGCGAGGATCGTACCTTACGAACTGGAAAGTTCGTAAGGAGAGAGGTTATCAGAATTTTAAAGAGAAAAATGTTGGACTCTTCGTCTCGTAGAGTCCATTTGGTTTTGCGTTTTCGTCCCGAAAACATAGTGTGAAATGCAGATCGGGACGATCTGATTAAACTCGTGGTTCAATCGAGACGATTGAACCAACAAATTGGAGGAGCCATGAAGAATTTATTTGTTAGTTTTTGTTTGTTGTTAATATCCGCATCGCTTATTGCCACAGACGTTTCCGGCGATCAATCAGGGACCTGGGATCTGGCTGGAAGTCCTTATAATATAATCGGAGAAATCTCCGTTCCGGCAGGAATGACGCTGGAAATCGAAGCCGGAGTGGAAGTGATCGCCATGGGTGATTACAAAATCACAGCGATGGGAAATATCGTGGCGGCAGGAACCGTAACCGATTCGATTCGTTTTCATGGAGACGGAGGACTGAACTGGGGCGGACTTCGGCTGGAAAATGAATCAATGGAAAGTCATTTCGATTATTGCCGCATTTCCAACACGGACGATACTAACGACTACGGCATTCATTCCATAAACAGCCCGGTTTACATCGATCATTCCTACATCGATGATCATCAAAAGGGAATTCAATTTTCTGCACTTTCCACAACTAATCCTTCCTACATGGAAATAAAAAATTCCAAAATTACCAATGTGCAGAAAAGCGGAATCACAGTTGTGGATAATTCCAATGTACTCATCGACAACTGCGAAGTGACCCAATGCGGATTGGGGGCATCTTTTTATGGAGCTATCCAGCTTTCTTTGCAAAGCAGTTCACATTCCTGCAGCCCAACGATCACCAATAATTATATTCACCATAACGGCAAACAAGGACTCACTCTGGCAAATCTTTTCGGCTATGACAACATGGCACCGACCGTTAATGACAACGAGGTTTGTTACAATTATACTGGCATATATCTTTATTCCGGGAAAGGAACTTATTCCCGCAATCACATTCATCACAATTTTGTGGAGAATGATCCAAATTCAGGAGCAGGCGTGATGTTGTATGGCAGTTCTGCTAACGCAATTTTTACATATAACAGTATCCATCATAATTACACCGGATTTTATCTGACAAACGATGCAACTGTAAATCTGGGTGATCTGAACAATGCCGCCACCGATGATGACGGATACAACTGCATTTACGATAACATCTTCTTCGATGGAACCGAATACAGCGTTTACAATGCCAGCGCTTCGAATGTGACAGCCGAAAACACAGTTTGGGACGATGATCCGCCTATCGATGTTTCCATTATCGACGGCAATGACAACGCAGCTTACGGAATTGTGGATTACGAACCGACGCTTTCCCCTTTTGCTCCACCGGATTCTGTTTCCATTTCGGAAGATTACTACTGTCAGCCTATTGGAATTGCTTATCCTACTTATCTTGATCCAATTGGCTGGAACTTGTATATTGATGCAACTTTAGTAGGAATGTTTCCGCTTGATGTTTCATATTATTTGCCGGATTTTGGTCTTGTTCCCGGACAATCATACGACATTTACGTTAGTTATGTTTATGATGGTGGTGAATCTATTTATGGGGAAGTTTCATTTTTATATAATCCACTCATTCTCAATCCACCTCTAAATCCGGAAATCGCTCCCATGGGTTTGATGACCTGGGAAGAACCTGAACCGGGAAGTACTTCAACGTTTTTATATTACAATGTTTATCTCGATAGCCTGCAAATCGGAAATACAACCGATTTATTCTGGCAATATACCGGTTTGGTTGTAGGCTTGCAATACCTGGCAAAAGTGTCTGCTGTTTATGAAGATGGTGAATCAGAACTGATTGCGGCAACCTGGCTTCCTGCCATTCACAATCCGCCTTCCAACGCCAGTTACGAACTATTTCCCGATCATATTCAGTTAACCTGGGAAGCACCGGTGGGAAGTAATGTTGATCTGCTCCAGTATCAGATTTTCCTGGATGGTTATATCTACAATACTACCAATGATTTAACAAGCGGAATTTATGGTGTATTAAGCGGACAAAACTATTTTGTGGAATTGAAGGCTCTGTATGTGGATAATGTACTTTCCGGGCCGGTTATTTTCGATATCCTTTTTGTTGGAACGGACGACATCCTGAACCTGGAAACAAAATTGTTGGGAAATTATCCCAATCCGTTCAATCCATCTACCACAATCTCATTTCAATTAAACACCAGTCTTCGCCAAGGCTACGCCGGACAGGCCGAAACTACCGAAAACACCGAGTTGATGATTTATAATTTGAAAGGACAGAAAATAAAAGTGTTCACGTTCCCAAACGGGAGTTTAGGAACGAGTGAACACAGTGTTGTCTGGGATGGCACTGATCAAACCGGCAAGCCTGTTTCCAGCGGGGTTTATTTCTATAAATTGAAAGCAGGAGATAAATCCTTTTCCCGCAAAATGCTGATGATGAAATAGTGACATATGTCCCCTCGGGTAAGATTATATAATAAATAAAGCCCAGAGGAGGCATAATGAGAGAACGCGAAAATCAGTTAAGCAGGCTTGAATTAAAAAGCTTTGAGGGAGAGTTTTTGTATGAATTGAT
>JAUSOT010000073.1 GCA_030656075.1 Candidatus Cloacimonadales bacterium | reverse complement strand
TTATGATGTTCATTTTAAGTTCTTCCCACAAGATTCTCTTATGGTTATTAATATTCAACTCTTTCAGAGTTCTATTCTATAAATCTATTAATTTAAAGTTCACGACAACTTGTTGGTAAGTTTGGTTTCGTAAGCGCCTACCGAAATTCTCACTCCAACCAATCCATCGAATCAACCGGATTGCCGCGCTTGCGAATCTCAAAATGCAGGCAGAATTTAAAACTGCCGAAGTTATAATTGACAAAAAAGTAATACCAAAATAGGCGTAGATCGTAATGAGAAGTGGATGAAAGTTCTGTATGAATAGGAAGTAGAAATGAAGGAAAGAAATCGATGCAAGCAATGAAAACGAAGAAGCGAACTTTGAGGTCGATTGAACCTGAAATTGCACAAATAATTAAAAAATTTGCTTCGGATAGCCGCCACATACTTAAGGATTCTCTGGTTGCCGAATACCTTTTTGGTTCTTTTGCAAATAATTCACAAACGAAGCTTTCTGATATAGATATTCTCATTCTTGTTTCCCAAAAAACACCTGAACTGCAATGGCAATTAAGCGGTTTAGCTTCAGAATATTCATTAACTTATGATCTTTGTATTTCACCAATTTTACAGGATATGGAAGGTTGGCAGAAAAACCAAAATGCCGGAACTCTTTTCTATCAGGAAGTCACAACTAATGGAATTCAAATATGATTGAACAAACAACCATTGATTTAGCAAATCACAGATTAGCAAAAGCGAAAGATGCTTTAAAACAAGCAGATTTGCTTCAGAATAATGCAGGATATGATGGAAGTGTTAACAGGTCTTATTACGCTGTCTTTAACGCAGTCCGCGCCTTATTAGCTCTTGTCAAACTGGATAGCAGGAAACACAGTGGGGTGATCTCTTACTTCGACCGGTATTTTGTAAAAACCGGCATCTTCGAAAAAACTTTCAGTCATATTGTACATTCTGCTTTCGATGTACGCCAGGTTTGCGATTATGAAGACTTTGCTATAATTTCCAAAGATGAAGCTGAAATGCAACTGGAAAATGCTGAGCTTCTGATACGTGAAGTTGAAGATAAAATTAAATTATAGATCCAGGGAATAATCAAACTCCCTATCGTTTCAGAATTCTAACAAACCGTCACTCCAACCAATCCAGCGGATCGACCTTTATGCCAAAACATAATAGAATCATAGAATTAAGTGACTAAATTTTATCTAAGACAAGCTTAGAAAAAAACTCTCCGAGGTGGATTAATTTCTTTATAATCCTGAAAGGATT
>JAUSOT010000069.1 GCA_030656075.1 Candidatus Cloacimonadales bacterium | reverse complement strand
TCACCCCCCAGTGAAATATTCAGCAAGCTGAATTTCACGGGGTAAACCGACCCTCTCCTAATTCGCTTCGCAGGAGAGGGAGTACTCTGGAGTAAAGCAATTTGTCTTGGACTTGACTTCACGGGAGCGCAGTGACAGCGGAGTTAAGAACAAGACAGTGATGGTTTTGTGACAGCGGAGTTAAGTTGGTTTTTCTAGCATAAGAAATGGGAATAATGAATTTTCATTTGACAGATTAAAATTTAATTTGAAGTAAAGTTGTATTCATGGAGGTGATATATGAATTATAGAAATTACGTAAAAGCGAATCCTGATATCATGCTTGGCAAACCCCATATTTCAGGAACAAGAATTACTGTTGAGATTGTTATCAGGAAATTAGCGGAAGGGATGGAAATAAAAGAACTTTTACAGGCGTATCCTCAGTTGAAAAAAGATGATATCCTGGCAGCTCTTTCATATTCTGCGGATGTTTTAGCAAAGGAGGAGATGATTGCTTCTTAATATCCTCGCCGATGAATGTGTGGATTTCAGAATTGTAAAGAAACTCCGAAGTTTGGATTTTGAGGTAATCTCAATTCTGGAAGATTTTCAGGGAGTTGATGATAAAACAGTTTTGGATATTGCCAGGAAAAATAAAGCTTTATTGATGAGCCTGTTGATTGAATCAGATTTTTCTTCAGATCGTCCCGATCTGCAAAATAAGGAAATCTTTCGGGACGAAAGCCAAAAACCAGGTGATTCAAGAATATTAGTGTCAAGAAAGAATCTTTTTGCTGCTTTTTTATATCTCTCTTTTCTCTTCATTCATCAGCCAGTGCATTGAATCTATTAGATTTCAAAGGATTAAGCGCTATCTCTTATAAACCAAGAAAATCGCCCCAACCAAAGTTGGGGCGATTCTCAACTTAACTCCCCCTAAGACGAGTGCAAAAGAGGCAATTTTGAAACTATTTCATCAGGATCATTTTTTTCGTGATATTTTTCGAAGAAGTCTGTAACCTGTAGAAATAGATTCCGGAAGATAATCCATCAGCATTCCATTCAAGGTTGTATTCGCCGGTTTCAAATCGTTGGTTGAATACTTCCTGCCCTTTGATGTTATAAATCGAAAGTGTTCCTTTCTCACCCTCTTCAATGCTGAAATTGATTGTGGTGCGAGGATTGAAAGGATTGGGATAATTGGAATTCATGGTAGTTTCCGCAATAGAGTTAGGTATAATACCCTGAATTGGAATTTCCAGAGAGATCGGACCGTGTAATTCGAGTTCGTTGGTTGTGCTCACGCTTTCCAGCCAATACCAATAAGTCAAACCTTCAATCACCGGGTATTCATCAATAAAAGTGTAATCTGTTGGTTCAGTGGAGATTCCCATGCCAGAGATCAGATCAGCATTTGTCTGATTATAATTATCTTCGTCTATTCCATTTTCAGATATACTACGATAAATGTTCCATCCCAAGTTATCAGTTTCAGATTGAGTCGTCCAGTACAAAACAGGAGAATCATCTTCGAATTCTGCTGTGAATGAGGAAAGAGTGACGGGAAGGGGATGATCAGATTCATTCACGCTGTTTGCGTCTAATGTAACGGCTGTTTGTGCCAGAAGCCTTCCCGATAATGTGGCACCGGTATTCAACGAGATCAGGGTTTGACACAAAATAATTCCCTTAAACTGAGCTGTTGTGCCGATCGTTGTTCCCCCGGCAATCTGCCAGAAAATGTTCTGAGGTTGAGCGCCACCGCTCAAAGTAACGATTGCACCATCAGCCACGGTGAGATTTTGCGAAATCTGGAAGATCCAGACATCATCGGGATTTCCTGAGATAGTTACACCACCAGCACTGATCAAAACTACGCTGCTCCATTTGTAAAGACCGGGAACGAGTGTCTGACCACCTGGTAAATTTCCGGCATATAATTCGGTAAAATCTGGATTTAATCTTCCGGCTGCGTCGGTGTAAGCGGTTTCCACGTTGCTGATCGCTGTTGTTAAATTCGATGGAGTAGGTTCCGTATAGTCAGCAGCATATACTCTTCCGGTCACTAAAGATGATGTTGAAAATGTGCCAGATGGATCCATAATTAATCCAAATCCGGTAATATAAGTTGCTGCAGCGGGGCTCACACCAATATTTCCTACGATTGCGGTTGTCCCGGTGGTTGAAACTCCTGTTTTTGCCAGGATCACATAGTTACCCGCTGTACCAAGATCTACTGTGGCCGGTCCATCACAAAAAATGGTGCTCGAGATTATAAAGATCATCGAAATTAATAAAATCATTTTTTTCATCATATCCTCCTTAGGATATTATTTAATTTTTCTTCTGTTCAAGCAAAGTTGATACATCACAATTGAGATATAATTTACCTCATATTTTTTTTTACTTACCAAAGCAAATTACCTATAGTTTCAATGAAATTCCAAATTTTCCACCCGAAAAGGCATTGCCACCGCCAAATTCCAGATTAACTCCAAAATTATTGGAAAAGTAGTAACGTCCCCCAATTTGTCCTCCAACTCCTAAACCGGATGAATGAGGACCATCATCGGGATAGTCGTTGGGTGAATTCCAGATATAAAAACCTATACATAGACCAGCATAAAAATCCCAATTTGTTGGTATATTTAGAACGTGATTAAAATGATAATTACCATTACCGGAAATCCCCATTACTGTATGGTCGTAATAATGATTTTCATATTTATCTCGATATGATTGGAAAGAAAATTCACCTCCCATTGTAAAGTCTTTGTGTACTCCAAAATCTAAACCCAGGTATATCGGTGCACCCCAAGATGAAAAACCGACACCAGCATTGAATTGTGTTTGACCTTTTGCAACAGGATTCTGTGCAAAAACAGCACCTACTACGACTAATAAGACTATTACTAAAAATTTCTTTTTCATTTTTTCTTCCTCTTCTCTTATTTCTTTTTCAACAAAGCTTCGTTAACAAAACTTTAATTGTTAACGTATTTACAAATATTTCACTTCGTCCTGTTTTTAGCTTGCGAAGATATATTCTCTCATTCTTGAATCTTTCTGAAAGGAAAACTCATCTCTTTTGAGAAGAGTTTTCCCAGATAATAATTCTCGTCGATCAGACGTCATTTGATCGGATTCTTTCCCTGGATTAACCTGACAAGGATCACAATTATCGCAATTACCAGCAGAATATGAATGAATCCTCCGATAGTGTACGATGTGATGATACCCAAAAGCCAGAGCACTATTAAAATTAAAGCAATTGTCCACAACATGTTATCCTCCTTATAATTTGTACAGAACTGGATACTGGTAAGCAGCGGTGAGGTTTGACCGGATACATTTATGCCAACCGGTGATTGGTGATTCGGTAAAACCTCACTTAGCTGTTACATGGTTATGTGCATAATGAAAGTGAGCAGGCAAAGCCTCAAATATGTTACAAGAATTTGCATAAGTTGACAGGAAGATTTTAGAACAAAAGAAGTAATTATGAAAAAAAATATTTGTCTTAAGAAAAATGGTTAACGA
>JAUSOT010000068.1 GCA_030656075.1 Candidatus Cloacimonadales bacterium | reverse complement strand
AATCGAAATTTCGACTCCGATTTTCCGCCACGGAGTGTCGGGCTACTATTTTCACACAGTCTGCCCTATTTAGGGGGAAGAAGTCTAAATCTCGACATTTGCTATTCACCTGCAAGAAGGTTTTGAAAGAATCAGTCTTCGTCCCGAAAAAAATCGGGACTACGACCAGACTCGGATGTGGCAAAGTGTAACCGTTACTTTCCCACAGAAATGTAGAATGAAACCATTCGTAAGATTCTCTTTTGTTCGTTTTGTTCGTTGCTAAATAAAAAAATTGGTCGGGATGATCCCGATAACTATCGGGACAACCTTTCGGTTCTCTATTTTTTAAGTTTATTCAGTTTCAATTATTAGCAGGATTATTCTTTTTGTGCCTTTCTTTTTCCTTTCCTCCAGTTACTACACACCATAAAATACAAATCTTCTTGACTTTAAAATGACACTAATCAAATTTTTCACGGTTTTGGAATTTAATCCGAATGGTAGTGTAACCTAGTTTATGAAAAGTTATGAAAGCTTAATAATAAACAATGAGAAGAAAATCATACGTGGAGTATTTATCAAAATCGTGGATAAGTCTGAAATTTATCTAAAATGAACACTATCCACCCTACTACGATCGTTGAGAAGCTAAAAAGATCATGATTATACTTTTATCTTTACAGCGAAATTACGATCCCAACATTTGACACTGTGAGCTTGATAGTGTCTAAAGTTGGAGGTGAGATCTGAAAAGTTTAAGAATGCAGATAGCACATACTGTTAAGAATAGGTTTGCTACTGTAGAAGTCATTAGACGGCAGGAATTATATGATCTTCTTCAGCAGGAATTCTTTCCTGATCTCAAAGAAACAACCTTTCGCTGGCGCATCTATGAATTAAAGCAATCCAATATCATTGTACCAATCAAAAGAGGAATATATAAATTATCACAAGCTAAAAAATCATATGTCCCTGCTCTTAGTGTATCCCAAAGAAAAATCAATCGCTTAATATCTAAAACGTTCAATGACATCCAGTATTGCTCATGGAATTCAAACTGGCTCAATGATTTTTCCAGACATCAGGCTTTCTCAAATACTTTATTTCTTGATGTAGAAAAGGAACTGATACAATCTGTTTATCACCTGCTTATCGATAACTCGTTCAAAAATATTTACCTCGCTCCGGATCAAAATATAATAGACACCTACATCTCAGAAAACAAAGAATCTATTGTAATAAAGCCGTTAATATCAAAATCTCCAATCATTAAGATTACCAGGGTTCCGATCCCAACCTTAGAAAAAATACTGGTCGATCTTTTCTTTGATGACAAACTGCTTAATGCTTATAAAGGTCATGAGCAAATTACAATATTCGAAAGTGCGTTCGATGAATATCAAATTGATATATCCAGGCTCATAAATTACAGTCGTCGTCGAAAAAGAGAAAATCAGTTGAAGGATTTTCTCATACAAAACCAAATTCTGAGAAGGGAGATTTTTTTATGATAGTTACGGTTTTCATAAGGAATTCAAATGCCACTACCAATTAATATCGATGACCTGATAAAGGGTAATCTAATTGAAAGCGACAGAATGGAATTCAAAAAGGGATGGAATCCAGAAGATGTTCTTCATACCATATGTGCTTTTGCTAACGATATAAATAACACTGGTGGTGGTTACATCATTATTGGGATAGATGAAGAAGATCATGTAGCTAAATTGCCACCTTTTGGTTTAAATACTAATCAGCTTGAACCAATACAACAGTATCTTCATACAATTTGCCATTTTCTTGTTCCACATTATTTTCCAATGGTCTCACCTGAAGTTTATCAAGAAAAGAATATTCTTGTTATTTGGGTACCTCCTGGAGATACACGGCCGTATAAAGCACCCAGAAAGATTGATAATAAAGTTAGTAAAACCTATTACATAAGAAGACTTACATCAACTGTTCCTGCAAGTCATCAGGAAGAAATACAACTTATGGAATTAGCTGCCAAGGTTACATATGACAATAGGATTAATCAATTTACTTCCATCGATGATATTAATCTAACCCATGTTATAACTTTTTTAAAAGAAGTTAATAGCACTCTATACGATCAGGTAACTAAGATACCAGCTCTGGAGATTTATAAATCGATGGATATTGTTCGAGGTCCGCAAGAATTTATAAGACCAGTGAACGTTGGTCTTTTATTATTTGCCAAGGAACCTCATAAATTTTTTCCAGGAGCACAAATTGAACTGATAATTTACCATGATGCTATCGGAAACAAGTTTTCCGAACAGATATTTCAGGGTCCTATTCATCAACAGTTACGTGAAGTATTGACATTTATTAAAAGCAATATCATCAAAGAAGAAATTAGAAAGAGAGAAGGTATTCCTGAAGCGGACAGATTCTATAATTATCCCTATGAAGCTATTGAGGAATCTATCGCTAATGCGGTTTATCATAAAAGTTACGAAGATAAAAGATCAATAGAGATCCAGGTTAGAGTTGATTGCATTGAAATACTTTCTTATCCTGGACCACTCCCTCCTGTTACAAATGAAATGCTAAAACGAGATCATATTTCTGCTCGAACTTATCGCAACAGCCGTATAGGTGACTTCCTCAAAGAATTGCACCTGACAGAAGGACGTGGTACCGGAATTCCTAATATAAGAAATTATCTAAAAAACAATGGTTCTCCTGATCCTGTTTTTGAAACCGACCAAGAAAGATTATACTTTCTTACTATCTTAAAACCACATCCAGACTCTGAAATTAGAAAACTACCTGATGTTGAAACCCCACAAGTTACCCCACAAGTTACCCCACAAGTAAAGAAACTTATTCTTAGCATCTCAGGAGATATGTCCCGTAATGAAATAATGAAATCGATTAGTCTGAACGACAGAAAAAACTTCTACAATAATTATCTTAATCCTGCTTTAGAAGAGGATTTGATTGAACTCACGAACCCTGAATCTCCCAAAAGTCCTAACCAAAAATATCATCTTACCAAAAAAGGTAAGACCGTCTTAGAAAAACTTCAAAATGAAAAAGATAATTTATAGAATCCCACATGTTATCCTACTTGCAGCACAACATGTATTTGACAATGATTCTATTTTTGCAATGGCTGAACGAGGATCAGGCAGGCACCAAGAAGGCACCAAGTTGGAACCAAGCACAGACGAAATTGGGACCAAGTCGGGACCAAGTTGAAATCATGCGTAAATGCTTTAATGAAACGCCGACCGTTAAATTAATGAAAATTGTCGGACGCTCTAACAGGACTAAGTTCAGGGACCAAGTTATTAATCCTCTAATAGAAGAACAACTGATAGAAATGACTATACCAGATAAACCCAGAAGCAAAAACCAGAAGTACCGTCTTACTGAAAAAGGCAAAAGAGTATTAAGAGATTTTGATAATGCAGTAAAAAAAATAAACGCAGATTACCTGAAGCATATTTTTATTGGTACAGAACCATAGAGATTATTGCAGAATAGTAAGGAGCCATAATGGATGACATGCAGATAATGAAACGGTATAGTATTGAAGAGGTGAGGAGTATATAGACATGATAAAAACAATTATCGATCCAGATAAAGCATATAATGATTTACCAAACATTCCGCCACAAGACATTAAGTTGAATGATGATCTTTACGTTCAACTCATCAAATCTCATAAGGTTTTAGCTGAGCTAAAAGGTTATTCAGAGTTATTACCAAATAAGAATATAATCCTCAATTCCATTACTTTGGAAGAAGCCAAAGACAGTTCTGAGATTGAGAATATAATCACTACCCATGATGAGCTCTATAAGGCTATTGCTCTGAAAAGGAAAAGTCATAATCCTGCGATAAAGGAAGTTCTCAACTATCGGAGAGCATTATTTTTAGGAATGGAATTGATAAAAGAAAAGGGTATCTTTACAACCAATATGATCATAGCCATTCAGCAAGAGATAGAGGAGAATGAAGCAGGTTTAAGAAAGCTGCCAGGCACAAAGCTGATGAATGATCTTACAGGAGAAATAAGGTACACTCCCCCAGATGATCAGGATGTCATCAAATCACTTATGAGAAACCTGGAAGAATTTATAAATATAGAAAATGAAAGGCTTGATCCGCTTATCAGGCTTGCTATAATCCATTATCAATTTGAAGCGATACATCCCTTTTATGATGGTAACGGTAGAACCGGCAGGATCATCAACGTGCTCTATCTAATCTTAGAGGGATTGCTCAATGAGCCTTTTTTATATTTAAGCAGTTATATCATAAGGCATAAACCAAAGTATTACTCGTTACTGCACAATATAACCTATAAAGGCGAATGGGAGCCGTGGCTGATGTTTATGTTACAAGCAATAGAAACAACCGCAAAAGAAACTCTTACCATGAGCGAGAATATTATTAAACTCTTCGACGCAACTTCAGTAATCATCAAGAATGAGTTTAATAAAATTTATACTAAAGAGTTGGTGGAGGTTCTTTTTTCTAATGTTTACTGCAAGATTTCTGATCTGGTGGATAATGGTATTGCGTCTCGAAACATTGCCTCTAACTATCTTAAAATGCTTGAAACCAAGGGCATACTAAAAAGTGTGAAGATAGGTCGTGAAGTGATTTATATAAATGAAAAATTGTTTGAACTTTTCAAGAATCCAAAAAGGCACTGATTCAGTGCACATAATTTCAATATGCACTAAAAATCAAAATATCAGTGCCTATATCGAAAACGTGCACTGCTGTAGTGTATAAAAAAAAGGATAGCGAATGAAGCTGAAATTCGATAGTAAGTTAGCTTTCCAACTGGAAGCAATAGAATCCATCACCGATATATTCGAAGGTCAGGAAATCTGCAAAGCCAATTTCTCTGTAACCAAACCTACCCTGTCAAAAGATCAGCTTACTACTCTCGATGCAGTAGAAGGTGTAGGAAACAAGCTCAATCTATTGCCGGATGAGTTGCAGGAAAACGTTCTGAAGATACAATTGAGAAATGGACTGAAGCAAGCTGCAAAATCTATCAATACTGCCCTCACGTTGAGAAATTGGATAATCGGAGGTTATATCTATGAATATGAACAAAAAGGAGAAGACCGGGCTGAATACGGTGCCGAACTGCTGATGACCCTGGCTGACCAACTGAAAGAATTAAATATAAAAGGACTCTCCTACACAAACCTTAACCTGTTTCGGCAACTTTATCTCACCTATCCGCAAATTCTTCAGGCATTGCCTGAAGAATTCAAAACATACTCCAATTTTATAGATGCTTCATCTGAAATCCAGACTGATTACCAGATTCTTCAGGCGCCTGAAGAATCTGGGGAAATAACTGTAGAACTTTTCACAAAATCCAGCGCAGAAATGAAAAATCTGCCAACCTATACGCTGGCTGGAAATAATCCCCTCTTGAGAGGGGTGGATTCCGAAGGAAGACGGGGTGTGTAATCTATCGGAGGGGTACAACCTGGGGTGTGTTATTTCTCATCTCCCTTTTTCCTTTCCTCCAGTTACTACACACCATAAAATACAAATCTTCTTGACTTTAAAATGATACATTTCAAATTTTTCACAGTTTGTGTTTTAAAGGTCAAATCATTTCTCAGTAGATTGATAATAGGTTTTCTTGAGGAGTTTTAATGAAAAATGACTCATCTATCAAAGATAATTTTTCACGAGGTAAAGTCGCAGATTTCTTAACTAAAAACATCCAAGCTGGTTCGAAGTTATCTTTTGTATCAGCATATTTCACAATTTATGCTTATGAAGCAATTAAGGATGAATTAGAATCAATTGAACAGCTGGATTTTTTATTTGGTGAACCGCCATTTATATCTCAGATCGATCCCAATACTCAAGCTAAAGAATTCAAAATAGAAGATAGTTCCATGTCAATCTCTCTGCACAATCGTTTAGATCAAAAAAGAATTGCCCAGGACTGCGCTAATTGGTTGAAAGAGAAAGCTGAAGTCAGATCGATGATCAAGCCGAATTTCCTGCATGGCAAACTCTATCATATCATTAATCCAAATAATACAGAGCATGCGTTGCTTGGTAGTTCCAATTTCACAAAAAATGGCATTGGCTATGGCAGCCAACCAAACATTGAATTAAATCTCGAACTTAACGATAGAAGAGATGTCAGTGATCTTCGTGATTGGTTTAAGGAAATCTGGGACAGCGAGCATGTTGAAGATGTAAAAGAACAGGTTATTAATTATCTAAATAAACTATATGCTGATAATTCACCGGAAATTATTTATTTCAAAACACTCTATCACATATTCGAGAAATTTCTGGATGAACAACTCAAAGGTGGTCTTCTAAATGAGAGCATAGGTTTTTTCGAATCGGATATTTGGGATATGCTATATGATTTTCAAAAGGATGGAGTCAAAGGTGCTATCAATAAAATCCTTACTTATAATGGATGTATCATTGCCGATAGTGTCGGTCTTGGTAAAACCTTTGAAGCTTTGGCAGTTATTAAATACTTCCTTCTTCTTAATTATCGAATTTTAGTTCTTTGTCCAAAAAAACTCCGTAAAAACTGGACTCAATTTAGAGCTGATGTTAGTGATCAATATAATATCCTGGCAAAAGATAAATTAGAATTTACCGTTCTTTCTCACACTGATCTTTCTCGTTCTTCGGGTGTAGCAGATGGCAAAGATTTAGCCACTTTCAGTTGGTCGAATTATGATCTCATTATTATCGATGAATCACATAATTTCCGCAATTATTCCAAAGGTAAGACTGATGATAAAGGTGAATTCAGACAAAGCCGATATAATAAACTCTTGGAAGATGTTATCAAAAGCGGTACTCAAACCAAAGTGCTGTTACTTTCTGCCACTCCCGTAAATAATGATCTTAAAGACTTACGCAATCAAGTTTATCTTATCACTGAAGAAAAGAATGATGCTTTGTTTGAATCCACCGGTATTAAGAATATTGGAGAGACATTAAGAGTCGCGCAAGCTCAGTTTTCTTCCTGGGCCAAGAATAGGCAGAGGTCTTTTCTATCACCTTCTCTTCTCTATGAAAAACTCGATTCATCTTTCTTTAAACTATTAGATACAATGTCCATCTCCCGTTCCCGCAAACACATTCTTAATTATTATGATATCGATAAAATCGGCAAATTCTCAAAGCGGTTAAAACCTATTTCACTTTCTCCTGATATTGATCTTCTTAAGTTATTTCCTACATATGACAAACTGAACACAGAAATTATGCAATTTAAGCTTTCACTTTATAATCCCTCAAAATATGTGAAGGATGAATACAAAGACATCTATCGGAAAAAAACCAGTTCCCGAATGCTGGCTTTCGAACAGGAAACTCGCGAACATTTCCTTATTGGAATGATGAAAGTGAATTTCCTCAAACGTTTGGAAAGCTCGATCGAATCTTTTGAAATTACCCTTGATAGAACGATTAATAAAATCATTAAATTAGAAGCAAAGATAGACAATTTCGATACCAATCAAGCTGAAAGTTTGAACATCGATACAGATGAATTTATAGAAGACGTAGAAAAAGAAGAAGATGATGGCGTGGATGAAGCTGCTGAAATGTGGCAGGTTGGTTCTAAATTAAAATTCGAACTTGCTCATCTAAAACTGGATGAATGGAAAGATGATCTGAAAAAAGATAAAGATCAATTACTTGCAATCTATAATTCAGCAGTTACCGTAACGCCGGATAGAGATGAAAAACTCCATAAGCTTATTGAACTTATCAGTGCAAAAATTTCGAACCCCCTGAATCAGCTTCCATGCCTGGATTCAGATGGAAAGTCACCTAATAAGAAAGTTCTTGTATTCACTGCATTTGCAGATACTGCAACTTATCTATTCGATAATCTTAATCAATGGTTAAGTGATGAATTTGGCCTTCATTCAGCTTTGGTTTCCGGCGGGAATACCAGTAATAGCTCTACTTTCCAAACTAAAGGCTTATTACAACAAACCGAATTCAATAACATTCTTTCCAATTTCTCACCTCGCTCTAAGCAAAGGCACTTAATGAAAGCTATGCCCCAATCAGGTGAAATCGATATTCTTTTTGCAACGGATTGTATCTCCGAAGGTCAAAACTTGCAGGATTGCGATTATCTTATTAACTATGATATCCATTGGAATCCGGTTAGAATAATCCAGCGATTTGGTAGAATTGATCGATTAGGAAGTACAAACGACCAAATTCAATTAGTCAATTTTTGGCCAACTGATGACCTGAATAAATATATCAACCTCAGGGACAGGGTAGAAGCTCGTATGGCATTGGTTGATCTTACTGCTTCTGCAGATGATAACCTATTAAAGAGAGAAGAAATTAAAGATATAATTACGGATGAGTGGAAATATCGCGAGAAGCAACTCCTACGACTGAAAGATGAAGTTCTCGACCTGGAAGATATGGATGATAACATCTCGCTCACCGATTTCACTCTCGATGATTTCCGCATTGAACTTTCCAACTTCCTGGAAAATGACAAAGACCTTCTCAAAGAAATGCCGTTAGGTCTTTATGCTGTTGTTCCTGCTCCTGTAGGTGCTTTCGATGGTGAAGAACAAAAAGATTTTTTTGAAGCTGCTCAAAAAATCATTAAACCGGGTGTGATCTTCTGCTTAAAGCAAAAAAATGTCTCTCAGGATAATGAAGTCGTAAATCCTCTCAATCCTCATTTTCTCATTTACATCAAAGATGATGGTGAAGTTAGATTCAATTTCATAAACGCTAAGCAAATTCTGGAAATCTATCGTCTGCTCTGCCAAGGAAAAAATACCCCCTACAAAGAACTCTGTGATTTATTCGATAAAGAAACATCTAACGGCTCAGATATGTATAAATATAACGATCTAATTCAGAAAGCTGTTAAACAGATTATTCGTATATTCCAAAAAAGAAATTCAACTCGCCTTACCACCAGCAGAGATGCAGTATTGATTTCTAATAAAGATCAGGTAGAAAAATTCGATGACTTCGAATTGATTACCTGGTTAGTAATAAAATAGGATTTTATCATGAATTATCTTATAGATAAACTCAGAAGTATAAAATGAATTTCTCCAAACTGATCGAATCGATCCACACGATTCATAATAGCCTTAACCAGCAAGCTGCAAAATTTATCGATAAATCCCGTAAGGAGTTGGAAGATGAATAAAACAGAATCTGAAAATTCGGAAAACAAGGATTAGACCATGACGCACAGCATTAAACAAGCCATCGAATCTTTTGATAACACAAATTTCTATCTATCTTCTCTCCGGTTTTTTCAGGCGTTGGGTTATGATTCCGATAAAAAAATTGAATTGCCGCAACCTACTCTTCGTGCTTTGTGCGATCAATTTGATATTGACGAAAATAAAATCCATGCCGAAAAAGCAAAGCTGTCTGATTGGCAGGAGATTCAATTTCTCTTTCAACTTTCCAATGATGAACTGGCTGGCAAAGAGCAGATTTCTATTTTCAGCTCCAAAAATGTAGATATTTCCGATTCCTTTCTTAAATCATATCTCTTTGTTGCCATTGGTCTCACCGGGAATTCCTACTCCAAAACTGACCTGGTACATATCACCCGCCAACTCAATAAACTATTCCTCCAGCCTGTCCTCATCCTGTTCCATTACGGCGATCTGCTCTGCCTTTCTGTCATTGACCGGCGTATGAACAAAAACGAAGGTGATAAAGATGTTCTGGAAAAAGTAACTCTCATCAAAGACATCCGCATCTGCCAACCGCACCGCGCTCATATTGAAATTCTTCATGATATGGCTTTGCCGAACTTGAATGTTCAGAATTTTGATCAGCTTCATAAGGCATTCAGACGCGTTCTGGATACTTCCGTACTGAATAAAAAATTCTACAAGGAGCTTTCAAACTGGTATTTCTGGGCATCCCCACAAGTAAAATTTCCAATACTTGAAAATGAATCACAGGAAAACTCAAATTCAATTGCTTTGATTCGGATGATAACCAGAATAATTTTCATCTGGTTTATGAAAGAAAGAGAACTGATCCCAAACAAATTGTTTAAACTGGATTTTATTAAATCAATACTTGATTTTGATGATAAAAATGAATCTACTTTTTATAAAGCGATCCTGCAAAACCTATTCTTTGCCACTCTAAATCAGGATAGCGAGCAAAGAGACTTTCGCAAAGAAAAACAAAATTTCAATGCCACAACTCTCTATAGATATGAAAAATACTTTACTTTAAACAAAGAAGAAGCACTGTCTTTATTTAAAGATATCCCCTTTCTCAATGGTGGCTTATTTGATTGCCTGGATAAACCGCATCCCACCAACAAAGGAAAACAAGGTGGAGATGAAATAATCAGAATCGATGGTTTTTCCGATCGGGAAGATAGTCTTCTTAAAGTTCCGGATTCTATATTCTTTCAAGAAAAAGAAAAAACCGTTGATCTCAATGAGATTTATGGCACAAAAAACAAAAAATACAAAACCAGAGGTTTATTAGATATATTAAAAAGCTATAAATTCACAGTGGAAGAGAATACACCGATTGAAGAAGAAATTGCGCTCGACCCTGAATTATTGGGTCAAGTTTTTGAAAACCTGCTGGCAAGTTACAATCCCGATACACAAACTACAGCTCGTAAAAGTACAGGTTCATATTATACTCCGCGCCAAATCGTTGATTATATGGTTAACGAAAGCTTGAAAACTTCTCTGGCTCATCTCGTTTCGCAAAACCTGGAAGAAGTTACAATCGATGATATGAAAACAGGACTGGAAATTCTTTTTGCTTATACTGAAAAGGAACACGCCTTTAATGAGAGAGAAGTAACCGAAATCGTAAAAGTTATTTCAGAATTGAAAATTCTTGATCCTGCCTGCGGTTCCGGCGCTTTTCCCATGGGTATTTTGCATAAGCTGGTATTTATTTTGAACAAACTGGATAAAGAAAATACAATCTGGCGTAAACTGCAGGAAGAAAGAGCTTTAAGAGAAACCGAAGAAGCTTATAAAGTGGGTGATAAAGAAGAACGGCATACAAGACTCACTGAAATTGAAGAAGCTTTTAATAACAACACTTCAGATTACGGCAGAAAATTATTCTTAATTGAAAACTGCATTTTTGGGGTTGATATTCAACCGATTGCCACCCAGATTTCCAAACTTCGCTTCTTCATTTCACTTCTCGTTGATGAAAAAATTGATAAAACCAGACCAAACTGGAATATTCGCCCCATGCCAAACCTGGAAACAAAATTCGTGGCTGCCAACTCTCTGATTGGAATTGAAAAGACATTGAAGAAAGATCAATTCTTATTATACAATATTGAACTAAAAAATAAAGAAGAAGAATTAAAGAAGATAAGACACAAATATTTTTCTGCTAAAACGCAACAAACAAAAAAGAAATACAGAGATGAAGATAAAAGAATAAGAGATGAGATAAAACAGCTTCTGATAGATGATGAGTGGGATATTCAAACTGCTGAAAAACTTGCTGACTGGGACCCGTACGACCAGAATTCTCACGCTGATTTCTTTGATAAAGAATGGATGTTCGGAAATGATGGTTTCGATATCGTCATTGCCAATCCGCCGTATGTTCGACAAGAAAAGATCAGAAATTTAAAACCATTATTGCAAGCTCAAAATTACCAAGTTTACAATTCCACCTCTGACCTTTATACTTATTTCTATGAATTAAGCTATAAACTTCTCAATGAAAACGGTATTTCAACTTTTATATCCAGCAATAAATGGATGCGTGCTAAATATGGCTTCAAATTAAGAAAATTCTTTAAAGAAAATACTAACATAAATCAAATCATTGATTTCGGTGGTTATCAGGTTTTTGAAGCTACAGTTGATACGAATATAATGATCTTCCAAAAATCGGAAAAACTTCCGAAGTTTGCGAAACTTCGGAAGTTTAATGTTTACCAAATCAAAGATGACTTTGAAAAAACACAAGATTTAACAAACTACTTTGCAAACCATAAACTGCAAATGAACCAAAACAACCTTGATATTAATTCTTTTACTTTTGCAGATGAAAAAGTAATGAACCTGAAAAAGAAAATTGAAAAAATAGGAACACCGCTCAAAGATTGGGATGTGAATATTAAAAGAGGGATTACGACAGGTTTCAATGAAGCGTTTATAATCGATAATGAGACCAAAGAAGAACTTTGCAGGAAAGACCCAAAAAGTGCTGAAATTCTAAAACCAATTTTAAAAGGAAGAGATATAAATAGATATTCTTATGATTGGAAAGGTTTATGGATTATTAATTCCCATAACGGATTAAGGGAAATAAATCTTTCAAGAATAAATGTTATTAAAGATTATCCAGTTATTTACAAATATCTTTCTAAATTTAAAGATAAATTAATTAATAGAGATGACCAGGGAGATCATTGGACAAATTTAAGGAATTGTGCTTTCTTAAAAGAATTTGAAAAAGAGAAGATTGTATGGCGTGAAATAGTTCAAGATTCATGTTTTACTTGGGATTCAAATAAGTTTTATACTTTAGCAAAAGTTTATATGATGACTGGTAAAGAATCTTCTAAATATCTATTAGCTGTTTTAAATACAAAAATTGGAGAATATGCATTAAAAACCTTTTATAGTCCTTTTTTAGGAAAAACTGTTTCTGAATTTAAGAAAGAGTGGGTTCAACTTTTACCAATCCCAAAAATCTCCAAAACAATCCAAAAACTCTTTATCGAATTAGTCGATCAAATCCTCCTAGCCAAAAAAGCCGGTAAAGACACACAAAAGCTGGAAGATCAAATTAATCTGATGGTTTATAAATTATACGAGCTAACTTATGAGGATGTAAAAATTATAGATGAGAATGTAGATAAAGTTTTGGCATCTTTTGGTTTGAACAAAGCGGATTTTGAGCGGATGAGTGTTGAGGAATTGGGAAAGTTGGAGGTCTAATGGTAGAAAAACTTGGAAAGGTAAAAGAAGTAGAAATTGATAAAATTAAACCAGGTAAAATAAGAACAGACATATTACCTTGTGATTTGTATCAAAGAGTAAAAAAGATATACGAATTAACTTTTGAAGTTCAATCGATAACATTCAGTATATTTGAAGAAAATTTCAGAAGGGATTTAAATCCATTGTCCGAAATTATAATTTGGGAAAGAATTACAAAAGCGTATAATAAATTTATTTCAGATAATGATTATGAACTACAAAAGAAAGATAGTATTTTCTTATTTCTAATTCAATTATCAACTGACTCTAAACCAAATAATTATACAGATGACGAGTATTTAACAAAAGCAGAAAAAAATCAATTGTACGTTCTTTATACATCAGAGAATATTGAAGAATTTAGTTACTATATTATTTTTTTTAGTTTTAAAAACGAGTATGATCTTAAAGAAAAATTCAGCATTATAAGACAATTAATCAAAAGGTTAACTGGTTTTTATTTTCCGAATACTTCTCTTCCTTTTTCTTCCAATGCTATTATATTAAAACAAAAAAAAGATTCTAATTTTTATGAAATTACTAATTATATCGAAGATGCTTTATTAGAAGAAAAAGATTCCTTTGGCGATGAATACAATCAAAAGAGTTATATTGTAGAAGATATTTCTTTTTTTGTAATACCTGTGTTATTTAAGGATATAGAAAAATATTTAACAGATTATAAAGATGATCTATTAGATTTATTTAAAAAAATAAAAATATGCTAATGGCTTTGATGATATTCTCGCTGAGTTTGGTTTGAGCAAAGCGGATTATGAGTGGATGGGGTTTGGAAGAACTAAGCAAGATTTGACTTAAGGATGCTAAAGCAGAAATGGAAAAATAGTGGGAGTTCTGAATGAAAAAAAAGATCATTAAAACTCTGACAGCAGATTTTGAATCTTATTCAAATATAACGGAAAATGAGATCGAATTCTGGTTTGCAAGAGATCTTCAGCATTTGCTGGGTTATACCGAATGGCGTAATTTCACAAAAGCAATAAATAAAGCCAAAACAGCGTGTGAAACCTCTGGTCACAAGATTCCGGATCATTTTGTTGAAGTCAACAAAACGATAGATATGCCAAAAGATGCAACTAAAGATATAGTCGATTTTATGCTTACTCGCTTTGCCTGTTATCTGATAGCCCAAAATGGAGATCCGAAGAAAGAACAAATAGCTTTTGCTCAAAATTATTTTGCTGTTAAAACTCGTAAATTTGAAATCATCGAACAGAGAATAAAAGATTGGGAACGATTACATGCTCGTCAAAAACTAACACTTTCCGAAAAAGACCTTTCGCAACTTATTTATGATAGAACAGGGAACGATAGAGATTTCGGTATTATTCGCAGTAAAGGTGATAAAGCTTTGTTTGGTTTTTCTACAAGTGAAATGAAAAGTAAATTGGATATCAAATCGAATCGTTCGTTAGCAGATTTTTTACCGACAATAACAATAAAAGCAAAAGACTTTGCCACAGAAATTACTATTTTCAATGTAAAAGATAAAGATATTAAATCCGGACAGCAAATATCATGGGAACACATCAGAAATAATAAAGGAGTCAGGAAATTATTACTTGAGCGAGGTATAAAACCTGAAGAACTTCCTGCAGAAGTAGATGTTAAGAAATTAGAACGAAGAGTGAAATCGGAAGATAAAAAGTTTTTAAAGGACCCGGAGAAACTATAAAAAATTTTGAAAATATCATAAAACATTTCATTTTCACAACATATTTCACAACATCTTAATTTTATTGTATCTTTTTTGGCGGTTTAAGTGCTTGCTGTATAGCGTAATACAAAAACAATGGTCGGGATGAGAAGATTTTCCCGAAGAAAGAACTTGTGAGAGATATTCAAACTTCGGGACGACCTTTCGGTCCCTTTATTTTAAAAAATTGGTCGGGATGAGAAGATTTGAACTTCCGACCTTTCGGTCCCGAACCGAACGCGCTAACCGGACTGCGCTACATCCCGACGGTGCAAAAATTTATATCTGGAATTTCTTGTCAATAAATCCGATTTGTTCAGTTTATATTGTAATCATAACAAACAATTCGCTTGACTTCTTACGGCTCAGAAATTGCATACCATCAAATAAATAATATTTGGGAGATAGATTATGAAGAGATTATTATTAGTACTTTTACTAATGCCGTTTGTTTTAAATGCTTTGCTGATCAATATTGAGGAACCGGTTGTGATAAACAACAGATTTGCCAATAAATTGCCCGGAACCTATGACATCGGAAAACCGGAACTGCCTTATGTTCCGATCAAGGTTCTGCTTCCTATGGGTGAAGAACTAAAAAATATCAGTGTTAACCTGCTGAATGAAAACACCAGGCAGGTGAATTATATCGATTATGTTCGACAGCCGCAGCCTATTTCTCAAGCTCATCCCGATCAAACACCAAGAGACGAAGCTGTCTATCAAACCGATTCCTTCTATCCTGAAATGAATTATGAAATTCTGGGAACTCAAACATATCGAGGTTATAATCTGCTTTTGATCAATCTTTATCCGTACAAATATAACCCTGTTACAAAAGAATTGATCTGGTTCGAAAAAGCGGAGATAGATTTCAGCACCAGATTTGAAAATTCTTTAATGGTTGCTCAGAATAATAAACTTATTCTCAATTCCAAAACTGAAAACGTACTACGCAGAATCGCTGTTAATACAGATGCAATCAGTTCTTATCACAAACAGAGTGTATCTTCTCTGCGTACTCTGGTCAGTCCGAACGATCCTTATTCGATGATCATTATCACCGATGAAGAACGTCTTCCTTTCTTTGCAGATTTTCTGCAATGGAAGATCGATCATAGCATCAGTACTGCCATTTTCCTTACTTCCGATATTTATGCCGAATACACCGGCGTGAATAACCAGGAGAAAATCAAAAATTTCATTAACGACGCCTATACAACCTATTCTGGTACTACAACGCCACTGGAATTTGTGACTCTAGGCGGCGATGATGAGATCATTCCCATTCGCACAGTTTACATAAATACAGGTGGAACTATCGATGAAAACATGCCCTGCGATGCCTATTATTCCTGTCTGGATAACAACTGGGATGGCAATGGCAATGGCATTTACGGCGAGATTCAGGATAATGTGGACCTGGTCCCGGAAATCGCAGTCGGCAGGATTACTGCCGAAACTGAAGCTGAATTCAACCGTTTCTTCAATAAAACCTATCATTACGTGGATGAAGTTTCCGTAAGTGATGATATGGTTTATGCTTTAGGGGAAAATCTGAATAATGATCCGCTCACCTGGGGTGGAGATTATATGGATGAAGTATTGGATGAAGTTCCCAATATGGAAGATGATTATCATGTTTTCAAGCTTTACGACAGGGAAGGAACTTTCAGCACTCAATCAGTTAAAGATGCTATTAATAATGGTGTGGCGATAATAGACCACATGGGACATTCCAATGAAACAATGGTGTTCGGTCAGAACATCAGCCACACAACGACATATACCAACACTGAATACGGTTTCGCCTACACGCAAGGTTGTTATCCGGCTGCTTTCGACGAGATGACCAGTCATGCAGGTGAAAGTGTAGGTGAGAATATGGTGATCGCAGAAGGCGGTTTATATGCTTTTGTGGGAAATACAAGATACGGCTGGTATAGTCCAGGTAGCACAAACGGACCATCACAGCCTTATGATATCGAATTTTTCCGGGCTATTTTCACTGAAAATATCCGAGCACTGGGATCGGCACTCAGCGAATCGCGAATAGTGCTGGCCAATGAAGCCCTTTCCAATACTTACTTGAGATGGGTTCATTATGAACTGGTGCTTTTTGGCGATCCTTCCGTGGAGGTGAAATATGCTAACGGCAGCTTCCCATTCCTGGTCCCGGCTAATGTTGTTTACGACGATTCTTCCACCGGTGATGGAGACGGAATTCCCAATCCCGGGGAAGAAATTGAAATCTTTATTGAAATTGAAAACATGGAAGGCTGGGCAGATGCAACCGATGTGACTGCCACGATCGAATTTGAAGATCCTACTATCGAATTAATTACAGGATCGGTGAATTACGGAGTTATTACCAATGGTACAACATCTTCATCGGATCCATTTTTAGTGCAGGTTCCGCAGGATTGCAATTATGATTCTTATTTCTATACATTAACTATCAGCGCTCCCGTTTCCGGCGGATCATTCTTCCAGAAATCCTTTGAGTTGAGTTTTGATGTCTCACTATTCCAACAGAATTGGCCCTGGATCACAAATTGTTCTGTTCTCAGCAATCCGATCATAGCCGATTTTGATCAGAATGGTTCTAAAAATGTGTTAATCGTGGATGCAGAAGCCAACGTGAACTTGTTGAATGCAAATGCAAACCTGGTAAATGGTTATCCCTGGACGAATGAAGAAAATATTTGGAAAAGCACGGCTCTGGCCAATATCAATGAAACTGAATCTGAAGAACTGGTGATTGCCAGCCGAACCGGCAGGATCTTCGCTTACGATAATTCAGGCACAGAAGTTTTCAGCACTCAAACCAGTGCTGATCAACTGCTGACTCCAATGATCGCCGATATAGATGGCGACGGACAGATGGATATTGTAAGTTTCGGAATAGATAAAAATTTGAACGTTTTGAATGCTGATGGAGCATTTCTAACTAACTTCCCGGTAGAACTTCCCATGCTGAGTTTCTTTGATATGGCAGCTGCCGACCTGGATGAAAACGGCACGACTGAAATCTTGATCGGAACATTGGCTGGAAATCTTCATGCAATTAATTCAGACGGAACTGACATCAGCGGATTTCCCGTTGTTCTCACTTCTCAAACTTATTCAGCTCCCATCGTGCTGGATAACCTGAAAATCGTGATCGGGACTTTTGATAATAAATTGTATATCATTGCTCCGGATGGTACTATTCTGCTTCAAAAAGACATCGACGGCCGAGTTGCAGTTTCACCGATTGCTGCCGATTTTGATAATGATGACGAACTGGAAATCGCGTTTGCTACTTTGAACGGACACCTACATATTGTTGAGCAGGATGGCACGGAACTTGCCGGCTGGCCTGTCGATCTGGGACATTCGGTTACGAATCCTCCAATTACAGCCGATATCGATAATGATAACGATATTGAGTTGATGTGCTTTACAAGCATTAATGATCTGTATGTTTTCAATCCTGATGGATCGGAAGTAGAATTTGCCCCGGTGCCGGTTTGTCTCATCGGCAACACGCCTGCCAGTATCGAAGATATCGATCTGGATGGTGATTATGACATTATTTCCGGGATTTCCACCGGCGCTTTTGTCATCGATGTGAAGCTTCCCAAAGGCCTGAAGACACCGTGGAAAACCTATCGCGGAAATTATCGGCGCACAGGTTTTTACGGAGATAACGAACTCTTCACTCAAGCTGGAGAAGTTATTCCGCCAATCGGTACATCCAGATTAAATCAGAATTATCCAAATCCGTTCAACCCTGTCACAACCATTTCATTCGCTTTGGCTGATGCTGCCAAGGTTGACCTGGAAGTTTTCAACATCAAAGGACAAAAAGTCCGCACTTTACTTGCTTCTGACAGCTTTGAAAAAGGTGTGATGCAGGTGGTTTGGGATGGCAGAGATAATCTTGGAAAATCTGTCAGTTCCGGTGTTTATTTCTATAAATTACGCGTGAACGACAAAAATATCGATACGAAGAAGTGCCTGCTTCTTAAATAAATGAAATTTGCGAGAGGGCGGTGTTTACCGCCCTTTTTCTGTTTATGGATCTAAAAAAAATCTTCGATTTCCTGCAAAATGAAGCGAATAAAACTTTCTTCAAAAAGCTGCAGGAAAGCCAGGATTTTAGTATTAATTCACTTCAAAAACTATACGACAATAATCCTGGAAAACCGGTAAAAGACCTGCTTTCCCTGATCGGATTGCAGCGCAGAAATCAGAGAAAAATTCCTGCAGGAGATAAGTATCTCTTCACCGAAAAAGGCGTTCAGCAGGCAAGTTCAACAGTTTTAGCAAAATATCACGCAGAGAAGTTTCAGGAATTTCAATCGGTAGCTGATCTTTGCTGCGGAATTGGGATGGACCTGATCCAAATAGCCGAGGGAAAAAAGCAAGTCTATGCCGTGGATTCGGATGAAGAAACTTTTCTCGCTGCAAAGTATAATTCGCGAACAGAAGGATTGAAGAACATTACTTTTCTGCAGCAAAACGCAGAAGATTTTGATTTTCCTGTAAAAGCCATTTTTGCTGATCCCGACCGACGTCCCGGAAACAAACGAAGCATCCAGAAAGATGATATTCAGCCAACTTTGGATGAACTTGTAAAATTACGATCGATAACGGAGAATATTGCCATAAAACTATCACCGGCAATGAATTACAAAAATATGAAATTCGATTTTGAGCATACTTATGAATTTGTTTCTGAAAACGGAACTCTGAAAGAAATGCTACTCTGTATGGGGAAATTTGCAACGCCGAATATAAGACGAAAAGCAGTTCTTCTTCCTCAGAAAATTATTCTTTCCGAGCGAAATGTTCAAATTGGTGTCGATAAAATCGGGCAATATATTTTTGAACCGGATGCGGCGATCATTAGAGCGGGTTTGGTGCAGGAATGCGGCGCAGAAATCGGATATAAACTGATCGATGAAAAACTTGCATTATTGAGCGGCGAAATGCAGGGTCAATCTGAATTGGGAAAATGTTTCAAAGTGAAACGAGTGACTTCCTACAAGCTGAAAGAACTGCAGAAATACTGTCGGGAAAATGAGATTGGAGATTTAGTGATCAAAACGCGGGGATTTCCCGAAATGGTGGAAGATTTTCGCAAGAAATTGAAACTGAAAGGGAAAAACAAAGAAACTGTATTTATTGTTCGCAAAGGTGATGCTCATTTCCTGATTTTTGCTTCAGATTAGAAATTTTCTAAAAAATACTTGCTCAAATAAGCTGAGTAACAACTTTTGAAACAGCTTTAATACAAAGGGGTTATGGCATGATTGGGAAAGTAAAGTGGTTCGACGAATCGAAGGGGTACGGATTTGTTTTGTCCGAGGAAGGAATAGAATATTTTGTCCATTGGAAATCGATAGTGACCATGTCTGAGATGTCTCGTAAATACCTGATACAAGATGAAAAGGTGCAGTTCGACCTGATCGAAACCGATAAGGGGATCCAGGCCATAAACGTGGTCAGGATGAATCCGTAAAATTTATTAAGCGGCGTGTGAACGTCGCTTTTTTTCTTTCAATATTGGAACTGATATGAAACATTTTTTCGAATTTAACTCAACCTGCTGTCCTTCTCTTCTTTTGATGAAATTTAGAAAGATAAATCAAAGAGAAGGAACATGAGAAAGGCAGGAAGATAAAATTTAATGAAACATTTTCTACCGACTTCAAAAGCGGAAATGCAGGTTCTGGGTTGGCAGCAGCTCGACATCATCATCATCAGCGGCGATGCGTATGTCGATCATCCCAGTTTCGGTCCGATCCTGATCGCCCGGGTTTTGGAAGCGAAAGGGTATAAAGTCGGTATTATTTCCCAACCGGATTGGAAGACAGATGCTGATTTTACCAGATTGGGAAAACCACGCCTGTTTTTTGGTATTTCCTCGGGAAACATGGATTCGATGATCAATCATTATACTGCTCAGAAAAAGCTGCGATCTTCCGATGCTTATTCTCCTGCCGGAAAAGCCGGATTGCGACCCAATCGAGCAACGATAGTTTATTCTCAAAAAATCCGCGCTCTGTTCAAAGACGCACCAATCGTGCTTGGTGGGATAGAAGCCAGTTTGCGCCGTATGCCGCATTATGATTTCTGGAGCGACAAAGTCCGGAATTCAATTTTGTTCGATTCCCGCGCAGATATTCTGGTTTATGGCATGGGGGAGAGAGCGATCATCGAAATTGCAGCAGAATTGAATAAAGGTGAAAATATATCAGAATTAACCGGTATTCGCGGCACGGTGGTCAGTTCAAGTCATGATTCGGGAGAACTGAAGCTGCCGGAATTTTCTGATAAGAATTCCCCAAAAGACTTTTTGAAATTCAACAAACTTTTTTATGAAAATTTTAATACTAAAGTGATCAGTTATCCGTTTGCAGGAAAATACTTAATTCATAATCTTCCTGCTAAACCACTTTCTACCAAAGAATTAGATGATGTTTTCGATCTTCCTTTTACACGACTGCCGCATCCATCTTACCAAGGAAAGAAAATTCCTGCTTTTGAACAGATCAAAGATTCGATCACTTCCCATCGCGGATGTTTTGGCGGATGTAATTTCTGTGCGATCGGCGCTCATCAGGGCAAAACTATTCAATCCAGAAGTCAGAATTCTATCCTGCAGGAAATCAGGGAATTGACGGAGCGGGATTACTTCAAAGGCACGATCAGCGATGTTGGCGGTCCCACAGCTAATATGTATGGAAACAGTTGTAATTTGAATATTGCCGAAACATGCAAACGCCGCTCCTGTCTGTATCCTGAGATTTGTCCTCATTTGGATTATTCGGCGAAATCTTATAAAAAATTACTCAAGAAAGCCAACAGCACTTCGGGTGTGAACCATGTTTTCATTTCATCAGGAATCCGTTTTGATCTGGCTTTGGACGATGACGATTTTATTTTTCAAATTGCCGACCTTCATACAAAAGGATTATTGAAATTGGCGCCGGAACATAAAAGCGAAAAAGTTCTGGAATATATGAACAAACCTGCCTTTTACAAATATCAGCAATTCGTCTCGAAATACAGTAAGATTAGTCGAGAACTTGGAAAGCAGCAATTCATACTTCCTTATATAATAGTCGGGCATCCGGGAGCTACTCTACACGATACGATCGAATTGGCTGTCTATTTGAAAAAGAATAATATCAAACTCAAACAGGTGCAGGAATTCACTCCCACTCCCATGAGCATCAGCACTTTGATGTATTACACCGGATTTGACCTGGAAATGCGGAAAATCCACGTGCCGAAAGGCCGCGAGATCAGGTTGATGAAAGCACTGGTGCAGTGGTTTGAACCGGACAATAAAAAACTGGTGATCGAAGTTTTGATCGATGCGAATCGGAAGGAATTGATCAATTTCTTTTTGGAATGATATATCTTACTCATTTTTCTTTCTGTTTTTCTTTATACTGCTGAATTATCTGATCTATTTCTTCTTTAGGAACATTTGGACGTCCGGTTTTATCTTCTGGATATTTTTTTAGTAATTCAATTATTTTCTTTGCTTCCATCGAATCAGCATCAAATACAATTAAGTTGCTTTTCTTTGTTGGCGGAGTAATAATCCTGAGATAATTATTTTCATCTATATAAAATTCGATAAAAAAAGATTCAGCAATATCCTGTTTATTTTCATAAAATACCCATGCTTTATACACCGAATTTAATAATTCTATATCATATTCGATTATTTTTTTAATTTTTATATTGTGTTCATAATTTGATAAATCGACATCGGAAAAATAGTAATACATTTTATTGATCGTACCATTTTCCAGATTTTCTTTAAATCGCTGAAGGAATTTGATGATCAAATTATTCAGTTGCGGAGTAACTATTCTTTTAGATCCATAATATCCCAATTTTTTATAAGTCTCAGCTTTTAATTTACTCTTTATTCTGGAAAGACGCTTTCTTAAAGCATCATACGATATATCCAGATTCTCATGTATCTCTTTGAAATTCTCATTACATTTAAAATAATAAAGTATAGTTTGTAATTCTACTTCAGTCAGTGCGTTGAAAGATTCTTTGAATGCTTTAGATAATTCCAGATCACTTTCAACAATAGGATTTTCCATTAAGTTCTTAAATATTTCAGACCCATATTTTTCGGTATTTTTTGTTTCTTTAGAAGACTTAGCAAAATACTTTTTACAATAATTTCCAGCAGTGCTGATAATCCATCTTTTCATATCGGAACTGCTTTTGTAGGATAATAAAAATAAGCTGATCGTCTGAGAAGAGATATCTTGAGAAACTTCGATGTTTCCTGTTCTATATAATGCATAGTCGAAAGCTATCTTCTGCATCTCTTGCAATTGTTTCTCAGTGAATTCCATATATATCCTCAATTTATCTTTGCCTATTGATTTTGATTAATATATGAGGTCAAGCAGAAATTTGATTAGTGAAATAAAAAAAAAATAAAAAAAAAGCTGTGGTGGCGTCACAATTTCAGATTATGGCGGATATGTTTATAGAAGTGATAAAAAAAGGATGAAAAAAAAATAAAAAAAAAGCTGTGGTGGCGTCACAATTTCAGATTATGGTGGATATGTATATAGAAGTGATAAAAAAAAGGAGGAAAAATGAAAAAGATTATCAGCAGTATTATCTTGTTTTTTGTCTGCTCATTTATGTTTTCAATAACTTTAGCAGACCTGGATTTTGAAGATCAATTAGCGGTTAAAGATTTAGTAATTAGTCTGGATGATGAAATTACTTTTGCCAATGTAGAGGAACTTGAAGGAACGGAGTACTATATATTACTCGAATCTAATTATTATTTAATCGTTGTTAAAGATGGAGTAGTTTATATTATTCCAAAGGATTAAACTCATGAAAAAAATCTACGAAGACCAAAAGTACTTCATCGTCCAGATCGACGGTAAAATCTACGTTTTTGAGAAATAAGCAGAGATTTCTTATTGTTTGATCCGAATAGATCCATTCGGATTTGAGATGTTAATTGAGCAGGTTTTATCCTGTGCAAAAAAAGGAACAGAAAAATGGCCAGAATATTGATTACGGAGGACGAAAGATTAATTGCAGAAGATCTTAAACAAACATTGCAGGCTTTTGGACACGAAATCGTGGCAATTGTTTCAACAGGTGAAAAAGCAGTTGAAAAAGCAAAAGAACTTAATCCTGATATCATTTTCATGGATATCAAATTGGAAGGCGAATTATCCGGCATAGAAGCAGCAAAAGAAATCAGGGGAGCCATAAAAACAGCAATAATTTTCTGCACAGCTTATTCCGATGACCTCACTTTACTGCAATTATCAACTTTAAGTCCGGAGGGATACATTGCCAAACCTTTCCGCGAAAGTGAAATACTGAATTCTATAAAACACATAGCGAATTCCAGGAAAAAGAAAATAACCCAAAATTATTTTACACATGAGTGTAAATCGTTTAAACTTGCTCTAAATACAATCTAATCTCATGGATAAGATATGTTTCAAGATCCTCTCTGTTGTCAGGTCGGATATGTATAAAATTGTGAATTGTGAAAACAATTCTATCAGTCTTCTCATAGACAGGAAAATGGCTGAAATTGAAATCGATAATGCCGAAATTAAAAAGGAATTAGTGCGAACAGCAATCAACCGGATAGTTAACGTTAAGAGATTAAGAACATTAACTGATGGATTGTTTTCAGGGAATATTTATCTGAAAGGTAAACACCTGTCCCATTACCTGGGCGGATAGCTGCCCGGGTTCCTAACCCAAATCATCAAGTGAACTCTCCCTCTCTCTACCCGTGTTCTGTCGAATGCGGGTAGAGGTTTTTCTTGTTTGTAGTCAGAATAAGAAAATGTATGCCACTGAAAGTAAATTTTGAGAGTCCGTAAAAATGCAAGAATAATCTTTTTCCGACTGAATTCTTAGAAGGAGTTGCTTATGATTGATTGAAGTATATTTCATATGTCGAGTCGAATACTCGATAATTTTCTTTGAAGAAGTTTGCAACAAACAAAAAAAACAAGGAGGTTTATTATGTTTCCTAAAAACATAAAGTTAGTTCTTATCATAACGATAATTTTCGTTATGAGTTTAGGTTCAGTTGCTTTGTTCGCAGATTGCGATATGATGGCTATGATCGCAAAAGAATGAGCAACAATTTCTGACCAATTGACAATTACAGGATTATTTAATGATCCGACGGATTATTTCAACTATATTTGTGAGAGATCAAATAATACGACCTCACCAATAGGAAACGAGGAGCCATATACGGGTAGATTTAAAGTTAACCCAGATGGTTATGGTGTTATCTATTATAACGATAACGATCAATTACTTAATATTGGCAGTAACTTTGATGAAGGTAACAATGCCTACTATCTAACAGATCTGACAGGTTTAGGGAAATACTACACTTATAGTTATATCTGGAACTTTGATGAATATACTGCACCATTGAACTATGCATATTATCGTATTTTAAACGAATATAATCATACTGCAGTCACTTATGATGATGATGATGAAGATGCTGTAATTGTCTTAGGCCATGCCAGAAAAGGTACTGGGGGAAAAGGCAGTCATCCTTTTTGGATGCACGATGCTAATTTCAATAATGGAGTTACATACACATTTATGCATAACGGTGCAATCAATAATGATATTAAGGATGATATTGAGGATTATCTTGTATCAGTAGGTTGGTTTGATGGTACTTATAATGGAACTGTTCATGAACAGAATACTTCATCTGACACCTGGATAGATAGTGAAATGTTATTTCATTATTTTATGAAATTCATTATGGATCACGATGGAAATGTTTATGCCGGAATACATGATGCATTAACGCAAACAAATATAGGAGGAACGAATATCCAAAGTCAGTTTAATTATCCAGATGGATATTGGCTTAACACACCCAATAACACTACTATCTACACTTACCATGAAGTAATAAATTTCGTTCTTTCAGATGGACAAAATTTATACACTTATAGAAATTCTCCATCGGATGATGTATGGCATGAATTATCGTACAAAGAAGTGAACGATGATTTCTATGCTGTTAAAACTCTGGATCCCGAAAACAGTATATTAATCGATCAATTTGATTTTGTTACGATCCCCAGGGAAGGGGATCCTTTTGAATTACCGAATTTTAAAACTGCCACCCATGTATCTGGAACTGTATCCGGAAGCTGGACTTTAGCTAATTCTCCTTATTTTATTGTTGGAGATATAACCGTGAATAGCAGTCTTACAATAGGATCAGGGGTTCATGTTTTCTTTCTTAATGAGTATGAATTTGAGATAAATGGTAATGTTACTCTGCAAGATGGAGCATTCTTTAGTTTATCCCATTCTTCTGATGTAATTATCGAAGATGGCGGTCTTTTTACTCTAGAATGGGGTAGCACCATAATCGGCTACACACCTACAACTTACGAAGCAACTCCTCCCGGACATATAGTTGGCGCTGAACACGCTATTCCAGGTGACCGCATCATCGCTCAAAATGGCGGAATTATTACAACAAATGATAAAGATTACTTCTTAACTAGTCCTGGCGATAAAATCACAATTAAATCACTTTCAGGTCATTTATGGGATGGAATCTTCATTAAAAATCCAGAGGATGATGATGATTATTGGTTTGTGAATTGTGATATTTCCGGTATCCGCAAACTCTCTATTGAAAATGTTTCGGCATCTACGAATATTGCCAGACTTAATCTATATCTTACAGATTTCCATGATGCAGGACAGATTGTTACTCGCAATGGGCACTGGTTAACAATTGAAGGTTCGTCAACGCAAGATTGTTATATTCAGAACAACGAGGCTTGCCCAATTTATGCCTACGAATCTCCGGTATTTTTAGATTATGTTCTAATTGGTGGAGAGGGAAATGAAAATAATAGTACCGGCATCTATCTTTACGAATCTTCTTCACCAATGTCCACAATAAACAATTGCGACTTTTTGTTCAATAATGGTGCTGGATTAACGTTAAATGGTATTGTTGTTAGTGAATTTACTGAGAATAATATCGTAGAGAACACCGGGTTTGGTATGCTTTGTTATCCAACTACAGAATTTTTTTACACAAATACCTTTAATAACATAGTGATATCGGACAATGGTTATGCTGAATATATAGGTTGGGAAGATACATACGAGATGCAAAATCCAAATGCAGATATCACAATTAGCGAGAGTAGCTATGGAACCGGTTCAGATCAATATCTGCTGATGAATCTTAATTGGAATGGTACTACTCCAGTTGATATTAGTGGTACAAATATAACATCTGCTGACCTTCCTCACCTCTTTCCATCCGATCCAAATGCCTGGTCTTTTGGTGGTGGCGAAATTCCTAATGAAAAACTAATGTTATACTCTGCTTCAAGCGATATAGGTAATGGAGATTATACTGCAGCAGAACAAACATTGCAGAGCCTTATTTCTACTTATCCGTTGAGTAAAGAAGCTGGAACTGCAGTTTATTACCTGTATCATTTAGAAAGTCTTACAGATAAAGATTTCTCAGGTTTACGAGAATATCTTGAAAATATTTCAACCGTTTCCGGTACCTCTCTTGAAATGGCCATTAAGAAAATCATTACTAAAACCTATATGAAAGATAAAGAATATCTAATTGCAATTGATCTACTAGAAACAGTTATTGCTAATTCTCAATTACCAGACGAAGTAATTGCTGCTATGATCGATGAAGGTTATTGCTATCTGGAACTTTCCGAAAGTGAAGAGAGAGGATTACCGGTAAATTGTACAATTCAAACAGCAACACTTGATGAATACCAGGCAAAAGTAAGAGAACTGGAATCTCAATTCTCTTTCTATCCTGATGAAGAAAATGAGAACATCACGCCAGTTGCAGGTGAAATTCTTTCACTTGCCAACTATCCCAATCCCTTCAATCCATCAACAACAATTGCTTTCAGCCTTTCATCGGAAGCAGATGTAGAAGTTACAATATATAATGTGAAGGGACAGCAAGTGAAACAACTTGTAAATGAACAACTCACAGCCGGTAAACATACTGTGGAATGGAGTGGAAAAGATAATAGCAACAAATCCGTTGCGTCAGGTATCTATTACTACAAGATCACTGCCGGAAAAGACGCAGCCATAAAAAAAATGTTGCTTCTAAAATAGTGACATATGTCCCCTCGGGTAAGATTATATAATAAATAAAGCCCAGAGGAGGCATAATGAGAGAACGCGAAAATCAGTTAAGCAGGCTTGAATTAAAAAGCTTTGAGGGAGAGTTTTTGTATGAATTGATTAA
>JAUSOT010000053.1 GCA_030656075.1 Candidatus Cloacimonadales bacterium | reverse complement strand
CACAACTTTACCGGCTACCATTATGTCAGTAGCACGTTTGATGCCATCTGCCAGAGATTCGCGACAACCGTAAAGATTATCAAATTTGGATTTGGTGACAGAATCGTTCACATTGATCGCAGGAAAGAGCAGCTCTTTGTTTTCCAGCATCTGATATAATCTGTGTACTCCGGTGGTTGTTTCTTCCGAAACGCCTTTGATGTCGGCTGCGATCTTTTTCCAGTCTCTTTTTTCCTGTTTTAAAAGATTAAATATAGTTTGCAGGTCTTCATTATCTCCTGCTTGTGCAGCAATTTTCGCATCATTTTGGAATTCGACAGCTTTGTGAACAAATAATGTTGCGTCTCCGCCATCATCCACGATCAGTTCCGGTCCTTTTCCATTTGGAAAGGATAGCGCCTGAAGTGTGCACCACCAGTATTCTTCGATCGATTCGCCTTCCCAGGCAAAAACAGGAACACCGGAAGCCGCAATTGCTGCCGCGGCATGATCTTGAGTAGAAAAAATATTGCAGCTTGCCCAACGCACATCTGCTCCCATCGCTACTAATGTTTCGATGAGAACAGCGGTTTGAATTGTCATGTGCAGGCTGCCCATGATACGGGCTCCCTGCAAAGGTTTGGAATCTTTGTATCTGGCTCGCAGCGCCATCAGCCCCGGCATCTCCATTTCTGCCAGAGCGATTTCTTTCCTGCCAAAATCTGCCAGGTTTATGTCTTGAACTTTGTAATCATTCATTAATACTCCTTCAAAACGTCATGATCTACATAAAACTTTACTATTAAGAAATGTCTTTCTGAGGAATTCTTACAAAGGATGTTCTAATGAAGAATCTCACAAATCAGAGATCCTTCCAAAGAACAACGTGCAAGATACGTCAGGATGACATCTCACTATTTGAATTTATCACCATCTATATATTTCATCTCTGAAAGTGTCAAATGCAAGAATCTGCTTAAGAGACCTTTTCAGAGTTTGTTCACCTTGAAAAGGTTTCTTCCGAAAATTCTTCTTGCATAACACTTTCAAGGTTTTAACAAATCAACTCTGAAAGTCTTAACTGCAAGAATCCACGGGAGAAAGCTTTTAAGAGTCAAGTTACTATCACTATTATATTTATTAACCTTAAAAGGCTAACTGCAGGAAATTCGCTGGCAGAAGCCTTTTCAAGGTTTTCTTTCTTTTAATATCTTCGTCGGCTATCTCTATCCCGGTTTCCACCGCCGCGTGAATCTCTGCTGCGGTTTCTGTCATATCCGCCACCATCAGTTTTAGGGCGCTCAGTATTTGGATTATAATCAGATATTTTTGTCGGTACAGGATTACCTTCCACGCCTTTCATCGTAAGTTTAACCTTACCTCTGTCGAAACCGATGAATTTCACGTTAACGGTGTCACCAAGTTTCACAACATCTTCTGTAGCACCAATGCGGGCTGTATGAAGTTGGGAAATGTGAACCAGACCTTCTTTTGTCTCGCTCATGAATTTTACGAAAGCGCCGTAAACTTCTACTCGAGTGACAACACCTTCATAAACTTTATTCATTTCCGGATCGGAAACAATATCGTTAACAATCGCAAAAGCTTTGTCGATTGATGCTTTATTTGAAGATGAGATGCTTACAGTGCCATCATCATCGATGTTCACTTCAGCACCGCTGACTTCAATGATGTGTTTGATCATTTTTCCACCGGAACCGATAACAGCGCCAATTTTATCCGGATCAATTTTGATAGATTCAATTTTGGGAGCATTTTCGGATAACTGAGCCCGAGGTTCAGGAATGGTTTCGATGATTTTATCTAAAATATAGAAACGGCCAATTTTTGCTTTTTCCAAAGCTATTCCCATGATCTCTTTGGTGATGCCTTCGATCTTGATGTCCATCTGCATGGCAGTGATGCCGTCTCTGGTACCGGTTACTTTGAAATCCATGTCGCCGAGATGATCTTCCAGTCCCATGATGTCCGTGAGTACAACGAAATCGTTTCCTTCCATGATCAGACCGTTAGCTATTCCTGCCACCGGTTTCTTGAGTGGTACACCGGCAGCCATCAGTGCCAACGTGGCGCTGCAAACTGTAGCCATGGAAGAAGATCCGTTGGATTCCAGAATTTCTGAAACAACGCGAAGTGTGTAGGGAAAATCATCTTTGGATGGGATCATCGGCAGCAAAGCTCGTTCTGCCAAAGCACCGTGACCAAGTTCTCTACGACCGGGACCGCGCATAAATCCTGCTTCTCCCACGCTGAAAGGCGGGAAGTTGTAATGCAGGTAATAAGGTTTTTTAAATTCTTCTGCCAGTCCGTCGATGACCTGTTCATCTCGTCCGGTTCCCAAAGTTACAGTTCCCAATGATTGCGTTTCACCTCTTGTGAAAAGTGCGGAACCATGAACGCGCGGCAGAATATCCAGTTCGCAGGTGATCGGTCGGATGTCATCCATTCCCCTACCGTCGGCACGATGATTATCATATAAAATTGCGTTGCGAACAGATTTGGTGAAAACTTCATCAAAAGTATTTTCAAAATGTTTTTCCTGATCTATAAATTCATCGCCGAGTTCTTCGGAATATTTTTCCATCATATCTTTTTTGATGGCATCGACTGCTTCGTAACGTTCCAATTTGCCATGAACGCGGGCAGCTTTATCAATTTCTTTTCCAAAGCCCTTCAGGACTTTATGAAGGTATCCTTCCGGAGTTACTTGTAACTCAACTTCCATTTTCGCTTTTCCGGCTTCTTTCACAAATTCTTCCTGGAAAGCAACCAGTTCTTTGATAACTTCGTGGCCTGTATAGATGGAATTCATAATCAATTCTTCCGAAACTTCATTGGCTCCGGCTTCGATCATGACAACTGCTGATTTCGTGCCTGCTACATCCAAATCGAGATCGGATTCTTTAAACTGCTGCACGCTGGGATTGATGATGATCTCATCATTGATGATTCCAACTTTCACGCCAGCGCAAGGACCATTAAAGGGAATATCGGAAATTGAAAGTGCAGCTGAAGCGCCTAGAATTCCCAACATGCCGGGATCATTTTCTCCATCGTAAGAAAGCACTGTTACAACTACATGAACTGCATTCCTGAAACCTTTCGGGAAAAGTGGACGGATTGGCCTGTCGATGAGACGGGCATTCAAAGTAGCCTGAGTTGTCGGTCGTGATTCACGTTTGAAAAAACCGCCGGGGATTTTGCCGGAAGCATACATTTTTTCGATGTAATCTACGGTGAGCGGAAAGAAATCGGTTCCTTCTTTTGCAATTTTATCTGCCGTAGCAGTAACCAGAACACAGGTTTGTCCATAGGTTATAAATACTGATCCATTGGCTTGTTTAGCCATTCTGCCGGTTTCCATTGTCAGGGTTTTGCCGGCAATTTCAATTGACTTCTTTTTAATGTCAAAATTGTGCATTTTTTTCTCCTTTGTTTGCGGTAGAGAATAAAAAGCAATAGGCTAAAACCAGCCTATGAGTTTAGCTTATTGCTCCATCCTCCACCTGTTTTTATTAAAGCTCGCTGCAAATTTGAAGGCGGAAAGGAAGATCGAACTCCCTTTCCACCAAAGCTCCATTTATTTTCTCAGTCCCAGCGCTTTGATCAATCTGCGGTAGCGTTCGATATCTTTTTTCATCAGATAAGCGAGCAGCCTTCTGCGTTGTCCGATCAATTTGAGCAGACCGCGGCGGGTGTGAAAGTCCTTTTTATGAACTTTCAAATGTTCCGTGATCTCATTGATACGATTTGATATCAAAGCAACCTGGACCTCTGGTGATCCGGTATCCGAATCATGGAGTTTAAACTCTGCCATGATAGCCTTCTTGGCTTCTGGTGTTAATGCCATGCTTTACCTCCTGTTTTTTTCGCTAATAAAATGAACAAAAGCTTAAAATTTGTCCTCTTTTATCAGGCTAAACAACTGAAAAAAACAGGGTTAGTTTGTAAAGGAAATTTTAGTTTCAGTATAGAGAAAATAATAATATTGCTTATATCCGGCATAGTTTCTTATTGACACATAAATCACAAAAAAAAACTTACTTGCATTTTTAGTAAGAAAAAATAAATGGTAATTTATGAAAAACGTAAAACGCATATATAAAATATTGCTTAGGCACTGGGGATATATCCTGGGTGGATTTTTCTTCATGCAGGGCTTTGCCATGTTCAGCGGCGTGAGCCTGATGATGGCGATTCCTCTCTTCGATTATGTTTTCAAATCTGATCCCGGCAAGATCATTTATAGAACTTTTCCGGCTTTTTGGGAAGCCTTCTCAAATACGATCAACCAGTTTTTGCAGACCCACGGAGGTTTTTTAAAACTATTCCAGCAGGGTAATTATAAAATCCTGCAGCAGGGATTTCAAAATGTTTTAAAACAGACAGATCCGGTTTTTCTGCTTTGGACTATCAGTGCTGTCATGATTGCCCTCATCATCCTGAAAAACTTATTCTATTATGGCAATCGGATCATGGTTATCAACTTGCGAGGCAAGACGGTAACTGATATTCGGAACATGATGTTTGCCCGATATTTGAACCAGTCTCTGGCTTTTTTCAACAAGAACAAAGTGGGAGATTCATTGGTCAGAATAGTAAATGATGTGCGCCTGGTCAGCGATTTCTTCATAGATTCTCTCACTATGGTAGTACAAAATGTTATCCTGCTTGTAATGTACACTTGGATCGCAGTGATGCTGAACAAAAGTCTTTTCTTGATAAGCCTTGTTTTACTGCCTGTTTTCAGTTATATCATCAGCCTGGTGGGAAAGAAAATTAAAAAATATTCGGCACGGCTGCAAAATCAATCTTCCAACCTATTTTCCAATATCGAAGAGTCGCTTAACGGAATTAAGATCGTAAAAGCTTTTGCACGGGAAGACTACGAAAATGAAAAATTTGGAAAAGTAACTTTGCGTCATTTCCATTTCTGGCGCAAATCTTTTCTCTACAAAGCTTTTGGTGTGCCGCTTTCAGAGCTTAACGGTACTATCATGGGGATCATAGTTCTGCTGATCGGAGGAAAACAGGTTCTTGCTCCGGATAGTCCTTTTTCTCTCGGTGATTTCACGGCTTTTTTACTTGCCGTATTCTCAATGATGCAGCCGTTCAAACAACTTACGAATGCATACACTAATATCAGGAAGGCTCTGGTTTCTCTGGATCGAATTTCGGAAGTGATAAATCGACAGTCGGAAATTACTGATTGTCAGCATCCTGTTGGGAAAAAAGACTTCAACGACCGGATCGAAATGGAAAACATTTCTTTCACATATATACAAAACAAACCTGTTCTGGATAATATTTCTCTCTGTGTAAATAAAGGCGAAAAAATCGCCATTGTTGGTGGAAGCGGCTCCGGAAAGACAACTTTAGTGAATCTTCTTACCCGCATGTACGATGTTCAGGAGGGCGACATCAAGATTGATGGAATCTCTATTCGGGACATCAAGCTGAAAGACCTGCGTACGCTTTTTGGAATTGTAACTCAGGAGTCGATTCTGTTCAATGAGACGATCGCCAACAATATCCGTTACGGAAGCTTGGAGGAAGTTAGTGATGCCGATGTGAAAAAAGCTGCGGAAATTGCCTATGCTGATGAATTTATCGACAAAATGCGGATTGGATATGAAGAGATTCTAAATCCTAAAGCGAATAATTTATCCGGGGGACAAAAGCAGCGCATCTGCATTGCCCGGGCAATTGTGGGAAATCCACCAATCTTGATCTTCGACGAAGCTACGAGCGCTCTCGACACCGAATCTGAACAAAAAGTTCAGATGGCTATCGATCATGCAACTCTCAACCGTACTGTTTTTGTGATCGCACACCGGCTGTCCACCATCCTGAAATCAGACAAGATAGTTGTGCTGGAGAATGGCCAGATCGTTGGGATTGGTAAACATGAAGAGTTGCTGGAAAGCTGCTCTAAATACAGGGAACTTTACGAAATTCAATTTATGAGCTAATTACTTGAAAAAATTATGAAAATTTTAAATAAATTGCTTCCACCAAAGATCGAATATATTCCTACTGAAATTCGAAGCAGAGAAAAATCAAATAAAAAAAATTTTATTATTCATCATTATTGCCCACACACTTTCAATGCCGGCGATCATTTCGTGATCCTTTCCATCCGAAAACTTCTGAAAAAAGTTCTGCCCGAAGCTGTTTTCATTCCCAAAGCTGTAGCAAATAACCGCGGTTGGGGAAAGCCGATCGGACTGCGCGGCGAAAATATCAGATTAAGCAATCAATATGCTGATGCAGTAATTCTGGGCGGCAGCGACCAGTATCATAATTGGTCTCCCCGCATCAAATCCGAAGAAATCCAGCATCTGATCCCACCTCTTTTTTTTATTGGATTGGGTGTTTCTTCCAAGGATATCAATTCCGCACCATATTTAAAAAAAGAAGAATTCAAAAAAGACATCCTGGCGGCAAATCAAAAATGTGCTTTGTCTTCCGTGCGAGACGAGTTGACGCAAAATTTTCTGGCAGAATTGGGTTACAAAGACAGCATTCTTACAGGCTGTCCGGCTCTTTATTTGTTTGATGAAAAAATGAAACTCAGAAATAAAAGTAAACGAGTTTTGCTCACCTTTCCTTATCCTTTGATCCACAACCGAAAGCGCGAAGATACTTCATCCAAATTTGGCATTCTGGCTCAGGTGATGAACTTGATCCTAAAAAAATTGCAGGAATTCAAACTGGAACCTGTGATCGTTTGTCACGATGATCGTGATGTGCCGATAGCGCAAAAAATGTTTCCGGATCATTCGATTTTCTTCTCTAATTATGTAAGCGAATATTTCCAGCTTTTCGAGAATGCCAGTCTGGTTATCGGTTCCCGGCTGCATGCCACGATTTTAGCCGGAGGGATGGGGTTGCCTTTCATCAACATCAATCTTGATCAGCGCGGAACCGGTTTTTCCCAAACGTTTGGATTGCAGAACTGGAACCTGAATTATAATGATCCTGATCTGTCTGCCAAGATCATAGAAAGATTGACGCAGTTGCATCAGGGTGATCTGAGTGGTTTCAAAGATTTTGCCGAGATCAAACAGCATTATCGCTCTGAATTTTTGTCTTTCATGAAAAAAACTGCTGAAATTATTCGAGGTTTCCGCAGCTGACATGAACATTCTTTACATTTCTTCGAAAATGTGCTGGGGTGGCGTCGTCAGTTGGATGCTCAGAACAGCGAGGGGTTTGGAAAAACGCGGACATTCAGTCTGGATTCTTTCCAACCCAAACTCAAAATTCAATGCTGAAATGCCGGAAAACATCCGGCTGATTTCTAAAGTTCTGGGCATGGATTATAATATTTTTTCGATTGCATTTTTGGTGAGATTCATCAAAAAAAAAAAAATCGATTTGATTGTTACAAATATTGAAAAAGAAATCAGCATCGGAGGCATTGCCGCCAAAATCTGCCGCATTCCAAACATCAGGCGGGTAGGGCGAGAAGATGATTTTTTCGATCGCTGGAAAACAAAGTTCAATCATCTGCTTTTTGTCACTCACAACATTGTGCCCTGCAATGAAATCAAAAATCAAGTCATAAAAAAATATAACTGGCTGCATCCACAAGATTTCACAACTATCTATAACGGTAGAAATCTTCAGGAATTTTCTAAGACTGAAATAACCGAACAACGAAAAAAGATCGGTTCAGCAGAAAGCGAGAAAGCCATCGGCATCACCTGCCGGTTGTCAAAAGTGAAATATGTTCAAAACCTGATAGAAGCTTTCCTCAAAATTGCAGCGGTTCATCCGGAATGGAAACTAATTATTACAGGGGAAGGTTCGGAAAAAGAGAATCTGGAAAAACTAGCCGCAGGATCAGGTTTTTCGGAAAAGATCATTTTCGCTGGTTTCAGCTCTGATCCCATATTGTCTGCTGCTGCTTATGATATTGGAGTTCTCACTTCCTGCAAAGAAGGATTCCCCAATTCGATCGTAGAATATTTCGCTGCTGGTTTACCGGTGATAGCAACAGATGTGGGTGGTGTGCGAGAAATTATTGAAAACAATCAAAACGGTTTTCTGGTAGAATTCGGCAATATTGAACAATTGGCTGCAAAGCTTTCAGTGCTGATGAACGATGAAAAATTAAGGGATAAGTTTGCCTCTCGAGCCACACGGGATTTGCAGCAAAAATTCTCGGAAACCCAGATGATAGATAGTCTGGAAAATTTATTTCTAAATCAGATCAAAGACAGAAAATGTTCGAATATTTAAAACTGCTCTATTTCTATTTTCGGCCACGAACTATCATCCTTCGCCGCATTTCCAATGCCATGGGAGACTGCCTGCTTTTATCGATAGCGTTGCAAGGATTAAGAAAGAAATTCCCCCACCACAAAATCATTATTGAATGCAAATGGCCGGAGCTTTTTTTTAATAATCCGCAAGTTGATTGGATCACTCGCAGGCACATCACCATGACGAAACGTCACATCAAGCCCAAATACCGTATCTTACCTAATACAAGAGATTCAATCTACAAACAGATCAGCCAATATGTAAGCGAGAAGGAAATATTTTATCCGCAAATTTATCTGACAAATTCTGAGATTAAAACAGCAGCGCAAAAATTTCCGTTTTCTTACCTTGCGATTTGCCCGGTGGGTAAAGCTAAATTCAGCGCCAACCGCAAAGAATGGGGAATGGAAAATTTCCAAAAAGTAGTTGATAACTTTTCAAATATCAAATTCATTCAGATCGGAACACCGGACATTCCACTGCTGGAAAACGTGATCGATGCAAGAGGACTGGCGATCAGAAAATCTGCTGCGGTATTGAAAAATGCCAGGTTTTTTATTGGACTGGAAGGCGGCTTGATGCATTTGGCCAAAGCAGTGAGAACGCGCTCTGTAATTATCTATGGCGGCTTCATTAATCCCGAACTTTCCCGCTATGAAGGAAACCTGAATATTGTGAATCTGGTGGATTGCTCACCCTGTTTTTCGTCGGAAGAAAAGCACCCGGACTGCCCGTCCATGAAATGCATGAAAACTATTTCTGCTTCAGATGTTTGCCGGCAGATCAAAGAAAATTTTAGAGAAGAATTGAAATGAAAATGAGTTTCAGAGAATTAACTAAATCTCAACTCTTGCCTCCTTCTCCTCGATAGGAGAAGGTCGGGTTGAGGTCGAGAATTGAAAGCAATGGAATCATGTTTGAATTTAAAGTTTATTTGTTGAAATAAAAAAATAGGAGAATATAAATGAAAATTGAAATATCAATTGGAGAACTGGTCGATAAAGTTACTATTCTGGAGATCAAAGCAGAAAAATTCAACGATCCAGAAAAATTGAAGAACGTAAAAAAGGAATATCAGCTTCTCAAAAAAAACATGGAAGAAGTCGGAATTACAAATATTTCACCGGAATTTAAAAGCTTGAAGGAAGTGAACTTAAAGCTCTGGCATATCGAAGATGATATCCGTATCAAAGAATCAAAAAAAGAATTTGACGATGAGTTCATTCAACTCGCCAGAAGTGTGTATTTCGAAAACGATGACCGCTCGGATATCAAAAAAGAGATCAACCTGAAGTTCGGTTCTGAACTGATCGAAGAAAAAGAATACGTGGATTATAAGAAGAAATAACATGCCGAAAATTGAACACACTAGGATCAAAAGAATCCTGATTTTGCAATACCAGCCTTTCGGTGATATTATCTTGAATACTGGATATATGCCGCATTTGCGAAAGAAATTTCCTCAGGCAAAAATTGATTACCTGATCTATAAACCGTTCAGGCAGGTGCTGGAAGGCAATCCTTATCTCGATGAACTTATCCTGATGGAAAAATTGCCGCCAAACACAGTGAAATATTGGTTATATACTTTAAAAATGTATTTTGAGATCAGGAAGCGCAAATACGACCTTGTGATCGATCAAATGCGCAGCACCGGTTCGATCCAGTTTGTTTTGTTCAGCGGCGCCCGTTATCGTTTAGGATACGATCACAAAAAATGGAATTTTATCTACAATTTCAGTCCCAAACCAGGCCCGATTAAATATTATGCAGCGTTGAAACTTGAGCTGCTCAGAGATCTCGGTATAGAAGCCGAAACCTATGAACTCTACTTCAACATCAAACCGGAATCGCTGGAATATGTGGATAACTGGCTGCTGGAAAATAAACTCAAAGATCGGGAATTCATCTGTTGTTCCCCAGGAAGTCCGATTTCCTGGAAACAATGGGACCTGCAAAGTTACGCTAAGTTGCTGGATATGATCATCGAAAAAACCGGTTACCCCGTTGTTCTTCTTTGGGCTCCCAAAGAAAAACAAGTTGTAGATGAAGTCATAAAATACATGCAACAAAAAGCTTTCTTGGCTCCTCCCACCGATTTCAATCAAGGCGGTGCGATGTTGAAGAGGAGCAAATTGCTGATCTGTAATGATGGCGGTATAAACCATCTCAGCGTGGCAGTGAAAACACCTTCCATCGCTATCTTTGCCAAAACTAATCCCCAAAGATGGGGAGCAGTGGAAATTCCAGGGCATTACGCTTTACAATCGGAAGATGAAAAATTACGGTCAACTCCCAATTTCGGTATAACACCGGAGCAGGTTTTTGTGCAATTTGAAAAAACACTTAAGGAAATATGAGCTGATTCTTATGAAATTTCTTTTTTACGTTTCCAAGCAATATTCCATTCCGATCATTGATCCGATCGTTATATATCTGACGCAAACCGATCATGAATTTGCCTTTTATATTTCTGATAAAGTTTATAAAATTTTGCCGGTGAAATGGCAGAAATATAAGATTTTCCGGGAAACAAAAAATGCTAAGGATTTTCAACCTGATTTCGTTCTGGCTCCTGGAAATTTCATGGATTTTCGTTTGCCTGGTATCAAGGTTCAGCTTTTCCATGGCTTGGCCGTGGAAAAACCATCTCATTATAAGATCAGGCATTTTTTTGATGTTTATTGCACTTCCGGCCCGTTCGTCACTGAACGCTTTCTGACCTTAAAAAAGAAATATAAATATTTTGAAGTACTGGAAACCGGCTGGCCCAAAGTTGATCATATTCTTGGTTATCCGGTTGCAGAGCTTTCTAAAAAAGCAATTCCCTGGGAGAAGAAGATCATTTTGTTCGCTCCCACTCACAGCCGAAAAATGGAATCTGCCAGCGAATTGATGAAGATCATTCCCCTCATTATTCGCAAAAATGAATTCTGGCTGATCAAATTTCATGAACTGATGAACAATGAATCGGTCAACGATTTCAAACTGAGTTTATGCGGAAATGCAATGATCATCCACGATTCCGACATTACTCCTTATCTTCATGCAGCTGATGTTTTGATCTCCGATACATCATCTGTTTTCTATGAATTCATGCTGCTGAATAAACCGGTGATTTCCTACAAAACTCAGAGCAGATTTGACAAAGGATTGAACATCACCGATCCGTCCATGCTGCGTGATGCGATCGATTGGAGCTTGAAAAATCCACAGGCTCACAGCGAGCAGCGGAGAGCACATTTGCGGGAAATTAATCCCTATCTGGATGGCAAAATTTCGGAACGTTTGATCGAAAGATTGATAGAAAATAAGGACAAGCTCGCTAAAATTAAAAAACCGCTGAATCTTTTTCGCAAAATGCAAATCCTCTATCATGAAAGATTCAAAAAGGGTTATTTGAGGTAAACATGCTCAAAGTTCTCTTCGATTTGAAAAAGGAATATTACTTCAATTCCCTGTTTCCGGTGTATCAGGAGCTTTCCAAAGATTCGGACTACGATATTTATTTTCATGTGGGAAAGGATGAAAAGCGCTTCCTCGGCATTTTCCTGATCAAACAAAGAACTGAGATAGAAAAGAGATTACGTGTAAAAGGATTGAAAATAACCGATCAAACTGCCGGATTTGACCTGGTGATTTGCGGCGATGTACTGAAAAAACCGGAACGATACGGCGATGTTATTCGGGTACATCTTGATCACGGTGTGGGAACCAAAACCCTGCGAATTCGGAACATCAAGAAGCAGAAAGATTTTCGTTATCATGTTTTTTTGGAAGGTCAATGCTGGTACGATTACATCAAAAAACTTGGCTGGGAAGATATCGCTGATTTTCACCTCACGGGTTTGCCGAAACTCGATCCTTTCTTTTGGGAAGATTATTACGATAACGCAAAACTGATCACAAAACTTGGTCTCGATCCTGATAAAAAAATTGTGCTTTTTGCGCCTTCCTACAAACCGAGCTGCATAGGTTATGTCCAATCTAAAATTACTGAACTTCTGCCGAAATACAACCTGATCGTGAAACTGCATCCCTACAGTTGGGGCGGAAAATATGCTTCCCATTCGCAGCATCGTTTTTATGAAAAACTAGCAAAAAAGAATCGAAGCGTCTTCCTGATCGAAAAAGAAGATTACGATATTTACCCGTATCTTTTTCTGGCGGATACGATTATCAGCGACACTTCCAGCGTGATCAACGAATTTCTGGCGTTGGGAAAACACGGGATCATTTACGTGTTGCCGGAATCAAAATTGAAACATTCCGATGGTATGGAATCTGTTTCCATCGATCCAAAAGATTGGTTGAAAGGCGCTTTTCCGCACATGTTCCAGCCGGATGATCTGCTGCCGGCAGTTGAAGCAGCCCTTAATCCAACAGAAGAAATGAAACAGAACTTAAAAGAATATCGCGATTATTTTTTCACCGGTTTGGATGGCAGATCGGCGGAAAGAGTGAAGGCGAAAATCGATGAGATAATGAAGATTAAAATAGGTTAGAAATATGAATATTTATTATTATGGAAATCAAGTGTATCAATTGTCGCACTGCAAACCGATCTTCGAAAAAGTTGGAGGTACATTCATCGTGAAGAAGATCACAAAATACCTGCCATTCATTTTCAGTATGCGCAATTCCTGCCGTATTGGTGAACCAAGTTCGCTGCTGAATGCTCCCCCCGTAAAAGTGCATAAAAATAAAAATCTGGAACATTTGCACGGTGTCTTTTTTTCCCTTTCTAATGTGCGATTGAACGTGGGGAAGAACAGTAAAACGATCTTTTTGGGGCACGGTACCGGCGATAAAAAATATGGCGGAAAATCCATCAGTATAGATAAGTATGACTACATCTTTCTGACAGGTGAAAAACATCTGGCAAAACTGAAAGATGTCGGCTTGGAAATCCCGGCAGAAAAATTGATCAAGATTGGAAATTTGCGCTTTGATGATTATGTGAATAACAAATTTGACCGACGGGAACTGATGAATATGCGGAAAATTAAGGATAAATCCAGATTTAATATTTTGTACGCTCCCACCTGGAAATGGGGGAATGGAACCTTGTTGAAATATTTTTTCCGATTTGCCAAAGAAATTACGAAAGAGTATAATTTGATCGTTCGTCCACATCATTTTGATGCCAGAAAAATCCCGTTTCTAAAGCTCTGGGTTAAGCTGAACGGCATCAAAAATATCTATTTTTCCAATCCGGTAAAATTGAAAACCGGCGACACCTTTCAGGATTTTGTGCTTTCCGATCTGATGATCAGCGATACTTCGAGTGTGCTTTATGAGTATCTGATCACCAAAAAGCCGATCATTGTTGCGCAAACCAAGCAGGAAGATCTTCATAATATGTCGGACAGTATGAACATTATGAAATTTGCCGATACTTTTAAAGCAGATCAGGATATTCTGGAAGTCATCAAAAAAAATCTGAAGGATGCGGCTTTGCCGGCAAAATTTAATGAACTACTGCATAATTGTTTTTATTTCAATGATGGTAAATCAACCCAAAGAGCTGTTGATTTTATAAATAGCTTGAATCTTTAAAAGTATCCTTAACAGTAATCCATGGAGTGATATTAAGTTGACATTATATATCCAAAAAATCAATTGTCACAAATAAAAAATATTGCAAAAAGGAGTGATGAAATGCAAATCAAGATAAAACAAACACCTGCTAAGTTAGGCGTTTTAATTCCTGGAATGGGTGCGATTGGAACCACGTTTATTGCAGGAATTGAACTTATTAAAAAAGGATATTCCAAACCGATCGGCAGCATGACACAGATGGGAACGATCCGCCTGGGAAAAAGAACTGAACACAGAAATCCACTTATTAAAGATTTTTTACCTATTGCCAAAATCGAAGACCTGGTTTTTGGTTGCTGGGATATTTTTGAAGATACAGCCTATGATTCAGCAAAAAATGCTCAAGTATTATCGAACGAACACATCGAGCTGGTCAAAGACGAATTGATGGCGATCAAACCGATGAAAGCGGTGTTCGATAACAAATATGTAAAAAAATTAGACGGACCGAATGTGAAAAAGGCAGCGACAAAATACGATCTCGCTTTAATGCTGATGGATGATATTGAGAACTTCAAAAAAGCCAATAACCTGACCAATGTTGTAATGGTTTGGTGTGCTTCAACCGAAATCTACATTGAACTGCAAGATGTTCATAAATCAGTAGAAGCTTTTGAAAAAGCTATGAAAGAAAATCATGAAGCGATAGCTCCCAGCATGCTCTATGCTTACGCTGCCATGAAAAAAGGAATTCCTTTTGCCAATGGCGCTCCTAATCTTACGGTCGATATTCCTGCTATCTGGACTCTTGCTAAAGAAAATCAGGTTCCCATTGCCGGAAAAGATTATAAAACCGGACAAACTCTAATGAAAACAATTATCGCTCCGGGTTTGAAAGCCAGGCTATTAGGAATCAACGGTTGGTTCTCTACCAATATTCTGGGAAATCGCGACGGTGAAGTGCTGGATGATCCCGAATCCTTCAAAACCAAAGAAGTTAGCAAACTCGGTGTGTTGGATTATATCCTGCAACCCGATCAGAATCCCGACCTTTATAAAGACCTTTATCACAAAGTCCGCATTAACTATTATCCACCACGTGGCGACAATAAAGAAGGTTGGGACAATATCGATATTTTTGGCTGGCTTGGTTATAAAATGCAAATCAAGATCGACTTCCTGTGTAAAGACAGCATCCTGGCAGCTCCCATTGTTCTCGACCTTGTCCTGCTGATGGATCTTGCCAAACGGGTCGGTTTCCATGGCATTCAGGAATGGTTGTCTTTCTACTTCAAAAGCCCAATGCACTTACCGGAACTCTATCCTGAACATGATCTTTTTGTTCAATTGGCCAAATTTAAAAATACACTTCGCTACATCATGAAAGAAGATATGATCACACATCTCGGACTGGATTATTATGAAGATCAAATGAGGGATGAAGACCAACATTAGCCTATGAAAGCAGTTATTATTGCTGCCGGTTGCGGCAGCAGGCTGAAGGATGAGCATAAAGGCATCCCCAAAACATTGATGAAAATAAATGGAAAGCGGATCATTGACGATATTATCGGCAAGGTTCGCACTTCCGGCATCAAAGAACTGATCATTGTAACAGGTTATGAAAGCAAAGCCTTGATAGATGGTTTAAGCAATTATCAAAATTCCGATATTAACATCCAATTTGTGCATAATCCTGAATGGGAAAAAGCCAACGGTATTTCAGTTTTCTCTGCCAGCCAGGTTCTTACGCGGGAAGACCAATTCATTTTGCTGATGAGTGATCACATTTTCAGTGTGGAAATGCTGCAGAAAATGATGCAGACTGAAGTTCCTTTCGATGAAGCATTGCTGGCGATCGATTTCAAAATTGACACCATCCCTGACCTAGATGATGGCATGAAAATCCGATGTCAACAGGAAACAGGCAATAAATATCAAATCACTAAATTTGGAAAACAACTCACGCAATTTGTTGCTATCGACGCTGGAATGTTCAAATTAAATTATTCTTTTTTTGATGCTTTGGCAGATTCTATCGTGAATGATAAAACTTCCTTGTCAGATGCGTGTAATGTTTTTGCTGCAAAAGGAAAAATGAAAGGATTGGATATTGGAAATTGCATCTGGTTGGATGTGGATACACCGGAAATGATCAATCAGACATCTATTCTGGATCAAATTTTATAAAGATGAGTTAACCAAAATGAAAATTTATTATTACGGCAATCAGATATATCAATTATCTTTCGCTTTACCGTTCTATCGCAATTTAGGTGGTATATTCATCGTAAATAAACCCCGTAAGTTTTTTTCTTACAAACTGCGTATGATAAATGCGAATATCGATCCTACTATAAAAACATTCCTGAATACACCACGGGTTGAAAGACACAAACCTAACGAAATGAAAAACCTGGAGGGAATAATCGTTTCTCAATCCAATCAATCTTTGATTGTAAACAGTAAAAAATGCAAAACCATATTTGTGGGACATGGTACGGGTGATAAACGTTATGGAGGTAATGCAAATGCTCTTTTATCATATGATTATTTATTCATTTCCGGCGACAAGCATCTGGTAAAACTCAAAGATGAAGGAGTAAACATTCCAGCTGAGCGTTTGATTAAAATCGGAAATCCCCGTTTTGATGATTACGTGAATGGCAAAATAGACCGTGATAAAGAAATGGACAGGCTGGGAATTAAAGACCGCACCAAACCGAATATTTTATATGCTCCAACCTGGCGTTGGGGAAACGGGACTTTTAGAAAGTATGTTTATAAATTTGCCCGTGAAATGACTTCCGATTTCAATTTAATCGTACGACCACATCATCACGATGCCAAAAGAATCCTTAAGGTGAAATTATTTGCTCTAAGTCTGGGCATAAAAAATCTGTATTTTTCCAATCCTAATAATATCCGGTCAAGCGATACAATGAATGATTTTATGGTTTCCGATTTAATGATAAGCGACACTTCTTCAATCGTTTATGAATATCTGATCACCAAAAAACCGTTGATAATTATCAGGAATGATTTTCCCAACTTACACAATATGCCGGATGAAATGAATATTATGAAACATGTCTCACTTTTCGACAACAGTCAAAATATGGTGAAATTGATTAAAGAAAATCTGGAGAATCAGGATACTGAGAAAATCATGAATGAATTACTTTTTAATTGTTTCTATTTTAATGACGGCAAATCTACAAATCGAGCAATAGAGTTTATCAAGAGTTTATCAGCATAATAGGATACTTAATCGCAATTCTCTCAGGATGACAAATCGTTATACCGGTATTTTTCTCAATCTTTGTTTGATCTTCACCTGGATGATCCACAAAACCAGCAAATAGATATTAGCCAGCCCTATAGTGAACACGAAATAGATGATCGGTCTAAAAAGAATTGCCGCAAGAATCAGGACAAAAACATGGGCGGTGGGTCCGATCCAGAACCAAAGCAGCACCATCAGTTTATTTGCTTTGAAATAAGCTCGACGATTATAATGTTCCTGCTCATTCAAACGAAAAATTTGCAGATGAGAATAACCCAGATAGACAATGATCAATATTTTATCGAGCCATTTACCCCGCATGTGTTTAATTCTATTCATTTCATCAGTAAAAATCCGTTTTTCTTCCCAGACAGAAGTTACTTTTCCCAGCCCGTGACTCATGAATTCCACTCGATAATAATCTACGATCACGGCATGGAAAATATGGCTGGCTGCAGAAATCACTAAAAGTAACCAATATGAATAGGGCCAGAAATCAATTGGAACTAATCCTTTACTGAAGCCTATTCCCAGACCGATATAAACAACTATGCCGACTATATAATCGGCAAAACCATCGACAATTCGGCCGACCGGCGTACCGTTCTTTTTCAAACGGGCGATCATGCCGTCCACGCAATCCAGAACCAGGCAAAGGAAATAAAGCACTCCTGCAATGAAATAGCTGGTCACATCTCCGCGGGAAAAGAAATATCCGCTTAATATTCCCACTATGATCGTCATCAGAGAAACCTGGTTGGGAGTTATTTTCGTGGGATAGAACATTTTAACGAAAATGAAAGCGATCGGTCTGAGAATGTATAAAGTCAGAGTCTCATCAAAAACCATGTGCTTCAAAGATTTTTTATATTCTTTCAGAATTCTCCGATTGAATTCTTTTATCGATTCTTTACTTTTTTTTTCGACCATCTCCATAATTTCCTTTTACTATCATCTCAAATCCACTTATTAAAACTCAGTGAAAGAAATTTTGCTTCAAGATATTGTCAAGTTCGATTATATCCCAATAAAAATAATGGACATTTAATATTGCAGCCTTTTTTTGGTTTGATAAAAGAATGTAAAAAGGAACAAGTATGAGAGCGATTTTAATTTCAGCCGGGAAGGGCACCAGACTATATCCATTAACCAAGAATACTCCCAAAAGCTTATTGGAAGTTGGAGACGGATTAACGCTACTGGAAGCTCAACTTCATAGTCTGCAGGAAGCCGGCATCACCGATGTTGTGATCATCGTGGGTTACCGGGCGGAACAGATCGAAGCTAAATTGTATAAATATAAAAAAGAATTTAAGATTACTACAGTTTACAATCCGTTTTACGATGTTTCCAATAATTTGATCTCAGTCTGGATGGCGCGATTTTTTATGAAAGGAGATTTCATCACGATCAATGGTGACGATATGTTCACTTCCAACGTTATAAAGAACCTGCTGAAAAGCAAACAGAATATCACGATGGTGATGGATGAAAAGGAAGTTTATGACGAAGATGACATGAAGATCATACACCGTGATGAATTGGTTTTGGAAGTGAGCAAAAAGATCGATCCGGCCAAAGCTAATGGTGAATCTGTGGGAATTATCAAATTCTCCGGGCATGGACCCAAAATTTATGTCGATGTTTTGGAAGAGATGGTGCGGCATCCCGAAAATTTGAATGTTTTTTATCTGAAAGCGATCCAGGAGATCATCAACAAAGGCTATCCGATACATTTTTCCAAATGCAATTCCGCCGACTGGGGAGAACTCGATTTTCATCCTGATCTGATGCTGATCCGTGAGCATGTTCTGCAAACTAATCTTGTAGAAAAAATTTTCAATAAATAGTTCGATGATACATGTTTTACTGAAAGATAAAAAAGTAGTACTTGCTTCTGCATCTCCACGCAGGATGGAGATTTTTAAACTGGTTGGTTTAAATGTCGTTCAGATTCCTGCTAATATTTCGGAAGATCAGGTTTTTGCCAATCCGATCAAACTGGTGCAATATCATGCCAGGAACAAAGTACTGGAAGTTAAAAAGCGTTTTGAGAACGATCACCTGATCGTGGCTGCCGATACGATAGTCTATCATAACGGAGAAGTTATGGAAAAGCCGCAGGACAGGATGCAGGCCGCTGAATATTTAACAAGATTATCCGATTCTTTTCACTATGTTTATACCGGAGTAGCAATTGCCTACAAGAATCAGCTCATTACCGATTACGCCAAATCCCGGGTAGAATTTTATCCACTTTCTGCCAGGGAAATCGAAGAGTATATCAAAACAAAAGAACCAATGGATAAAGCGGGAGCTTACGGAATTCAAGGCTACGGCAGTCAGTTCATAAAAAAAATTTCGGGTTGCTACTTCAATGTGATGGGATTTCCGGTTTCGCTGTTTTATAGAATGGTGGGAAAAATTATATGATAACTCTGAAAAGGTCTCTTACTCAAATTCTTGCAGTTGGCACTTTCAGAGTGAAAATGGACAGCAGAAACCTTGAAAGTGCTCAGCAGGGAGAAGTATTAAATGAAGCCTTTTCAAGATTATAGAAATTTGAATTTGGAGTGAAAATGAAACTTCTATATAATGCTAAATTTTATTCCATCCGAAAAGAAGGAGAGTATTTTGTTGCTCTCCTGAGCGATGATAACGGACTTATCAAAGAAATTTATCAGCAAAAACCGAATCTGAAAAATGTGGAAGAAATCGATTTAAACGGGGCATTTGTCTATCCCGGTTTCATCGACACACATACTCATTCCTTTGAAGGCGGTTTATACAGCCTGGGTGCAAACCTGGAACAGGCTCAGTCGTTGCAGGAAGTCTTCGAGCTTTTACGGGAAACGAAACCAATTAGCGGAAAAATATTTGCCTTTCATTTTGAAGAAAACAATATTATAGAAAAACGTTTTCCGACAGCAAAGGAGCTGGATCATATATTTCCTGATGTTCCGGTAATTCTGCGCCGGGTCGATGGACATTCCTGCGTGATCAATTCTGTCGCTGCCAAAAGCATTCCCTGGAAACAGGCTTTACTGCAGGCTTTTGATGGCCATCTTTCAGGTCGTTGGAACGGTTCAGCTTCCAACTGGTTCCATAAAAATATGGATGATGAAGGCATCCTGCAAGCATATCACAAAGCTGCCGAGATAGCCTTGCACGGTGGTCATACAGCTGTTCATGCCATGATCGGCGATTCATTTTCCGATCCAAAACATTATAAATTGATTCACGATAATCTTTCCCAATTCCCAGTCGAATTTATTCTTTATCCGCAGATTACCAATGTAGAGATTGCTCTGGATCTGGGAGCAAAACGAATTGGCGGCTGCACACTGGCAGACGGTTCAATCGGTTCTCACACTGCCGCACTTGCAGAACCGTACTTGGATGATCCGGAAAATTATGGAATTCTCTACCGTTCCAATGAAGCATGGGAAAAACATATTCGGAATGCTCATGCCCATGACCTTCAGGTGGCAGTTCATTGCATCGGTGATGCAGCGATTTGGCAGATTTTGGAAATTTACGAAAAAGTCCAGCGGGAAAATCCTAAAGATCTGCGGCACGAGATCATTCATTGTGAACTAACTTCCAATGACGTGCTGGATCGAATTGCAGCAGCAAATTGCAGCACCGTGATGCAGCCGATGTTCGACAGACTGTGGGCCGGTTCCGGCGGATTATACGAAACCCGTTTGGGAAAGGAACGAACCAACCGCACCAACCGCCTGGCTTCGATCTATAATAGGAATATTTTATTAACCGGTGGTTCCGACTGGTATATCACAGAAATTAATGCTATCAAAGGAATCGATGCAGCGGTGCAAATTCATAATGAAAAAGAAAGACTTACTCCCTTCCAGGCTGTGGAAATCTACACAAAAAATGCTGCCCGACTTTCTTTTGATGATGACCGTTTTGGCACGATCGAAGTTGGCAAAGAAGCAAATCTGACCTGCTTGAAAAATGACATTTTTGCATCCGATAAAATAGCCGAAATCGAAGTTGAGAGTATTTTCCGAAAAGGTGAAAAAATCTATTAATAGCGATGGATAAAACGAAAATTAGAAAACTGATCCAAACCGTGTTTATCGGTTTTTGGATGTTATTAATACTATTAATGATCACCGCAAGAGTAAACACCTGTCATCAATTCTGTCCATATGCTGTCGTTTGCTTTGGTGTGATGACGCTCAATGGTTTCGTCGCTTATTTACCGATGGTAATAATTGGCTTGTTGACGGCTGTTTCCGTGATTTTCCTGGGAAGAAAGTTTTGCGGTTATATCTGCTTTTTAGGCACTTTGCAGGAATCTATTTATAAACTTAACAAATCCAAAAATAAATTTCAGCAAAGAATTCCTTATAAATATCATCGCTATCTGATAGGAGCAAAATATCTTACATTCCTGATAACAGTGATTGCAGCATATTTAGGAATTCAGTATTTGTATATGAACTTCTGTCCAGTTCTGGCTTTTGCCTATCCGCAAAGAATTGGGATTGCCGCTGCTGTCTCACTGACTATCATCATTCTGGGAGGATTTTTTGTAGAAAGATTCTGGTGCCGCTATCTTTGCCCTTATGCCGCTATGATGAATATTTTTGAACACCTGGGAAAATTACTAAAGATCAAAAGATCAAAAATTTTTAGGAATATCAAAACCAGTATTAATTGTTTTAACTGTGCCAACTACTGTCCGCTGAACATTGACATCGGCTATAATGAAGAAATTTCGGATGCTAATTGTATTCATTGTTATCGCTGTGTACGGGTTTGTTCCAAAAAGGATGCTTCAAAATCAAACTGCATTTATCGTGATTAAATAAATTTCTCGGAATGTTGGATTGTAAATTTTTGGTTTTTAGTTATTTCTTTGATAATGGTGATTTTCTGATGGAAATTACATTTATTGTTTGAATTATCTGGGAAAATGTCCGAAGAATAAATGTTTTACTTGTTAGAAACATGCGAAGTTGAATCCAATATATAAGAAGATGCCTATATTTTTTTCTTGCCTAAAATAAACTAAAAATAAATTATAGGCACAGAAAAAGAAAAAAGGGGAATTTTTACAAAGGAGTGAATATGAAAAAAGTATTGATTAGTTTGATTGTTCTTGTCGCCTTGTTCATCTCTGGATGTTCAGACAAAGGAACTCTTACGATCACAAACTGGAACGATTTCTATGATGCTTGGTTTGAAATTAGTGGGGATTACTATGATCTTCCTCATCTCACATATTGGGAGGATGATTGGGATTTGAGCACCTCCATATTTGGTGACGAAGAGAAGAGTGTAAGTGTAGAAATCGGTGGAGAATACATCTTCAATGAAGTTATCCGCAGGACAGTGAAACCCGGCTCAACTGCAAAAATCGATATCGATACCAACGCAGGTGAGATTGTCGTTTACAACGAATCATACTCGTTCTACATCGAAGAAGTTTATATTTCTCCCAGCGATGATACTTCTTGGGGTGATAATGACTTGAGTGGAACTATCGGACCCGGCAACTTGGTTTCCTGGTATGTAACTCCTGGTTTTTGGGACGTTAAGGTTGTGGATGACTGGGGCGATGAATTCTGGGAATTCGATATTTATATTGGTATTGAAGATACATATTGGTTCTATTATGACGGCTTCAAATCTGTTGGTGATTCCAATGAATTGAAAATTGCTAACGCAAAAACCTGTACTCAGGATATTGAAGACCGAGTTCAGCAGAACGATAAGTAAATCTTAGCAGAAGGTAGCTCTTATACGGCGGATTTTATGATCCGCCGTTTTTGTTTCGAGTCGTAAGGAGCATAGCGACGACGACTCGAAGCAGTTGGACATTTCCGAAGCTTCCTACATGAAAATTCTTTCAGCAAAGATTCGGAAAGAAATTACAATTATGCGAAACCGGAGTTTCGCCACGAATTACGTTCCCAAAGAGGACTTTGGGAACGAGAGGATGTCAGGAAGGACTTTGGGAACGAGATGATTAGCAGGAAGGACTTTGGGAACGAGAGAAAAGGAGCGGAGCGACGCCGACTCGAAGCAGTTGGACCTTTCCGAAGCTTCTTACATGAAAATTCTTTCAGCAAAGATTCGGAAAGAAATTACAATTATGCGAAACCGGAGTTTCGCTTTCAATTGCGTTCCCAAAGAGGACTTTGGGAACGAGATGTGAAATTGGTTTCGTTTCGACTCGTCGTGCCTTATGAGTCGAAAGCTTAGAATTTGAAAACCAGTTGCTTGATAGGACTGAATGTTTTCCGATGACAGTCGAGAATACCAAATTCATTGATCGCTGCAATGTGATCTCTGGTGGGATAGCCTTTATTTTTCAGAAAATTGTATTCCGGGTATTTCTGATGAAGTTCAATCATAATGCGGTCTCTGGTCACTTTTGCCAAAATCGAAGCGGCAGCAATCGATGCCAATTTCCCATCTCCCTTGATGATCGCTTCAGCTTTATATTTCATATTTTTAGGAATCCGGTTTCCATCGATCAAACAAAGATCGGGTTTAATTTTCAAACTGTTGCAGGCTCGTTCCATTCCCAATAAAGAAGCCTGCAAAATGTTGATTTCATCGATCACTTCGACAGGAATAATTTCGATTTTATAATCCAAGGCAATTTCAATTATTTGATCAAACAAAAACTCTCTTTTTTGGGCAGAAAGTTTTTTTGAATCATTCAGCCCGATGATCTTTATGCTCTCATTCAGAATAACCGCAGCAACAATCACCGGGCCAGCCAGAGGTCCGCGGCCAGCTTCATCGACACCGGCAATTATGGGAAATTCTTTTTTGTAAATGTCTTCGTTGCGGTAGAGCATTATTTTTCTAAGACGAAGAATAACCTGCTGAAGTTTTGATCTAACGTTCTCAAGTCAGTATTTTTTAAATTTTCTTTGAAGCCGATGGAATGAATTCCTCTAATTTTGAATTTTGTTTTCTTTATGTAATTCACAATGTCTTCCACCAGGTATATTTTTTGATTATGAACTTCGTCGAAGCGTTCAAACAGAAAACCTTTTTTCAGGAAGAAAGTAAGATGCGTGGTTTGAATGTGCCTTTTTTGGTCATAATCACTTTGATGGATCAGATATTCATTTTCCGAATCTTCCAAATTGACGAAACCATCAAAATTTTGTTCACAGTTTTTGGGAGTAGTAATATCAAAAATGAACAGGCCTTTTTCAAGTAATGCACTATAAATATTTTTGAGCATTTTCAAGATTTCTTGCGAATGGTTCAAATAGTTCAAACTGTCGAACAAGAGCAGGATCAGTTCATATTTGCCGACCGGTAACAAAGATGTCATATTCTGCAGCATCAGGTTTGGATGAAAAGGTTTTTGAGCAGCGATCTTGATCATTTCTTCCGAGATATCGGATGCATCTACTTTCAAGCCTTTTTTCACCAGCAGACAGGAAATGTTCCCGGTTCCGCAAGCAAGTTCCAGCACATGCTTTGGATTGCGTTTGAATTTCTTGCTGAATTGCATCAGAATGAAGTTGATCCAATCTTCGTAATTTACATGAGCCATATATTGGTCGTAATATTTCGCAAACTTGGTGTAGTTAACTTCTTTGTGTTCTGCAAGGGGCTGCAGCATTTTTTCAGCAAAATTGATCGCCTGCAACAGGCTTTTTTCAGAAGCAATGTTTTTCCCGGCAATGTCAAAGGCTGTACCGTGATCTACCGAAGTGCGGATGAATGGTAAACCCAGAGTGACGTTCACGCCTTCTTCTGCCGAGATCATTTTAAACGGAATTAATCCCTGATCATGAAAGGCAGAGATTATCATGTTGTATTGATTTGCTTTTGTCGCAAAGAAAGTATCTGCCGGAAATGGGCCATCAATATTGATGTTTTCTATTCTCAGAAAATCCAGAATCTTTTTAATCCTGATGTCGTCAGAACCAAATGCTCCGCCTTCGCCGGCGTGCGGATTCACAGCCAGCATAGCTATTCTTGGTTTTTGAATGAGTTTGCCTGTTTCACGGTAGATCAACCGCAATTTCATTTCGATGATCTCATCGCTGAGAGACCCAGGTACTTCACAGATAGGTAAATGTGTCGTCAATAATGCCAGGTTGAAATGTGGTCCCCAAAATGACATGATCACATCTTTTGTTTCAGATTTCTCTGCGAAAAATTCTGTATGACCGATAAAATCCGGTCGAGTAAAATGGAGCGCTTCTTTACTGATCGGACAAGTTACAACTGCATCCAATTTCTTAGAATTCAGATCATTTGCACAACGGTTGAGAATTTCCAAAGCAATTTCACCTGAGAGTGCTGAAGGTTTTCCGATCTCGATTTTATCATCATCGATCTCGATCCAATAGATCACTGCCGGAGAATTTGCCTGGCTGACATCATCGATTTTCACGATTTGATTGCCGTCGTCATTTCCTGCAAATCTTCCATAAACAATAATTGCTATGTTATCCTTAACCTGGAAATATCTCAAAGCTTTCAGAGCTATTTCCGGTCCGATCCCGGCAGGATCGCCGGTTGTTATCGCTAATCTTCTCATTAACACTCATTTTTTCAAATTTTATTAAAGGTGAGGAATCGGCCTTCTCTTGATTTGTCAATTTATTTGTTGTCAGAAAAAAGAGTTGATATAATTTATTTTGCGGATGTTTGAAATGAGAGAAATGAGAAAATGATGTGAGATTTTTTTCGTTAGGGAGTGTAATATGAAAAGAAAACCAATTGTTGCCGGTTCGTTTTACCCGGGAATTACTTCAGTTTTAGCAAATGATATTGATCACTATTTATCGAATGTTCAGACTTTGAAGAAGCATAATGATATTTTAGGGATCACAGTACCTCACGCCGGATATTTTTATTCCGGACAATGTGCTGCCTATGGCTTTAAAGCAATTCAGCACAAGGATTTTGAAGTTGCTGTGATCATTGCTCCGAGTCATCGTTACGGTCATTTCAGGTTTTCCGCAGGAAACTTCGAATCATATCTAACGCCCTTGGGAGAAGTGGAAGTTGATCAACAAATGGTTGAAAAATTATTAACTTACGACGATTTTCAGTTTATTCCGGCAGCTCACAATTCCGAACATTCTCTGGAAGTGCAATTACCATTTTTACAGGTTGTCAAGCCTTCTGCCCGGATCGTTCCTATCCTGGTTGGAAATCAGACTTTTGAAAACAGTGAAAGATTAGCTAACATATTGCAGCAGGAATTTGCAGACAGGCTCGATAAAACTATTTTCATCATCAGTACAGACCTTTCGCACTACTATGAAGGCAGGATTGCTGAAAAAATGGATTCAATTTTTGCAGCTAATCTGGCTGGACTGAATATTCAAAGGCTGGAAAAAGAATTGGAAAATCATAAATGCGAAGCCTGCGGAATGGGAGGCGTTCTCACTCTGATGCATCTGGCTGAGAAATTAAATTATGGCAAAGCTGAGATATTAAATTATACTCATTCCGGCAAGACAACCGGAGATGATTCTCAGGTTGTCGGCTATCTCTCGGCACTGGTTTATAAATAATTTGACAATAAAAACCAAATCCAAAATTTTGCATTCCGTATGTGAGCGGGAGTAGCTCAGTGGTAGAGCTCCACGTTGCCAACGTGGTTGTCGCGAGTTCGAATCTCGTCTCCCGCTCCATTTTATATCGTGGCGACATCGCCAAGTGGTAAGGCAAAGGTCTGCAAAATCTTTATCCCCGGTTCGAATCCGGGTGTCGCCTCCATTTACATTTCGTGCCGGAGTGGTGGAATTGGTAGACACAAGGGACTTAAAATCCCTCGCCGTTTACGGTGTGCCGGTTCAAGTCCGGCCTCTGGTACCATGATAGAGCCAGCCTGAAAACGGCTGGCTTTTGTTTGCCCAGAATGTTTTTATTTCCGGTGGACTGAGAGAAGTCCTGACGCCTAACCGACGGGAAGTCAATCTGAGGTCAAGGGCGTTGCCGGTAACGGCAGGGTCTGAAGTAAGACGCAGGAAGAATATGGAACATAGCGAGAGCGAACTGACTTTGGTTCATAAAGAGGGTAACCTTCCCAAAAGTGGGGATGCCCGAAAGTCGGATAACTTTATGGATTATAACAGATGGCTTCATATTCAGGCAGGAAGGCTTAACTGGGGAAGCCCGTTATTGTCCAATATGGTAATCTAAGATCAAGTTGGAAGACAAGAAATTAGAGAAGCGTTAGCGGGTGGCAGATGAAAATCTGCCAGTTTTGTTTATCTCAGATTTTTAACTTTCACAACGAATTTTGTTATACGTTCTTTTGAAACTCCATTCTGCCATTTTCCTTCTTCTTTGAAGTGGGAACCAACAATGAAGCCATCTGCATAATTCCAGTATTCGGAGATATTTTCTGCTGTTATTCCAGAACCGATCAGAACCGGAAGTTTAGTAGATTCTTTTGCTTCGATTAAGTCGGCAATATCTGCTTTTTCGGCAGTGGATTTGCCGGTGATAATGATGCTGTCACTCAGGAAGAACTCGGCGGCTTTGGCAAAATCGGAGATGGAAAGATCGGATGTGATGGCATGGGAAGAGTGTTTCTTTTTGATATCGGTGAAAACGGCAATGTGTTCAGCTCCGATTTTATGGCGAAATCGCAGCAATTCACCCGCATCGGCATTCATCAAACCTTCATCGGCAATGTGGGAAAATACGAAACCTTCAACCCGCACGAATTCGCAACCGGCAGCGAGCGCTGCCGCCAAAGCCGCCTGGTTGGCTCCCGCTAAGATTTGAATTCCGCAAGGTAAATTCACTGCTCGTTTCACTTCTTTGGCAACTGCCGTCATTCCTGCAATAATTTCCGGTCCGACTTCTCGGTTCAGGTAGGGAACATCGTGCATGTTTTCCAGCATGATCGCATCGATGCCGCATTCCTGATAAATCTTAGATTCCTGCACGGCAATTTCGATGATTTCTTCAATAGATTTACCATGTTTTGGAGTACCCGGCAAAGCCTGCACATGGATCATACCGATGATCTTTTTGGTTTTGAAGAATTCTTCAGCAAATTTATTCATCAGACTTCCCAATCATGGCGCACACATTTACAGAAGCCGTGATAAATTGCACAGATTCCACCGAAGATGGAGAAAAATCCCCAAAATAAAGGCATGGCAAAAATGTAGGCAATGGAGATTTGACTGTTATTCGCTTTCACGCTTTCTGCCACCATAGGAACGTAATAAATACCTGCTGTCACCAACATGCAGCCGGCCACGATAGCCAGGTGACCGAAGATGATCTGTCCGTAACGGTTTTTCATGAATGTGATTACTATCAATCCTGCTCCGATGATGAGTTTTACTACAGCCCACAGATAAATGCCAATCACAAAATGGTATATTGCAAAAATCAATAAACCGATTCCCAAAACCAGTGTAATTATTTTTCCTGTTTTCATAATTTCTCCTTTTAAAATCTTTGTTTTCCTGAGGCTTCTTCAGAGGTTGCTCTTACGAAGGATCTATATTTAGATATCTTTCGAAGGAGATTCTTCCAAAGAACGACGTGCAAGAGACGTCAGAAAGACAGGCTACTTTTTAAACTTACCTACTAATCCATATACAATCAATCCCAGCGAAGTGGCCACGATTCCCATGTAAAGTTCATCCACATTCTGCCAGAAACCAGGAAGTGTTATATTACGCCAGATCGAGACTGTAATAACACCTAAAAGGCTAGCAAAAACGAATTGCATATCTTTGATCTTGCCGGGAAAAATGTAGCCATACATCACAGGCAGCAGAAGGCAGCTGGCGGAATAACTTCCCAGTGTTTTCCACACTTCTTTTATATTTCCATCGAATACAATTCCCATAAAAATTGCCAGCAATCCCACTAAGATAATTCCCAGATGATAAAGCGAAACTTTTCCTTTCCATTTCCTGGGCATCATATCAAAAGAAACAGTCGTTCCGGCAATGAAAAGATAGGAATCTAATGTGGACAGGATGGTTGCCAGAATTCCTGCCAACACAAAACCTCTAACTCCGGCAGGAAGAATTTGGACCGCGTAAATCAAATATGCTTTATCAGATGCAGCTTCCGGAATTACTGCCCGGGCATACATTGCTCCAGCCGTGGTGCAGATATCGAACAGGAACCAGATCAGTGTAGAAATCAGAATTCCATTTCGAGCAACTTTCTCACTTTTTGCCGCAAAAACTCTCTGATAGAAATTCGGATCGACCAAAGTGGAAAGAGCGATGAATCCCCAAACCAGAGTCGTCGCCAATCCCACACCTCCGGTTGGCGAAAAATGAGTGACTGGTAGATTGGCTTTCAAAAAAGAAACTCCCCCAAATAATTTTATCGAAAAAATCAGAACTAAAAACACTCCCAGACACATCACAAAAAACTGCACAATGTCGGAAAAAACTACTGCGCGGAATCCGCCGTAAAGTGTGTAAAGAATTACCACCGAAGTTCCGATCAGCATACCTGTCAGCATTGTACAGCCGAAGATTGCCTGGATTAACAGTCCCAAACTTATCACGTAAGCAATCGGCAGCACATTAAAAAAATTGAAAACAGCGCTCAACTTTTCAGAACGCGGACCGAACATTTTTCCGACCAGGTTAGGAAGAGTGAGAGCTTTATATTTTGCTACTTTTTTAACTATGAACAGCGCAAAGATGATGTAGGCGATATACCAGAAAAATCCCTGCGTGACGAAATTGAAAATCCCCTGCTCGAAAGCGATCTTGGTTACGCCGAAAATACCACCGTACCAGGTTGCCACCAGAGTAGCCACAAACATCGGCAGAGTGAGTTGCCTTCCCATCAACAGCAGATCGAGAAAATTGTATTCCTCATCATTTTTCTGTTGGTTTTTCTTTTTAAGAGATTGTCCGTAAATCACCATTGCCAAAGTTAGCAAAAGAATGCTAAAGAATACGATCCAATCTACTGTTGTGATGATCGATTTGAAATCTATCGTTTCGGAAAACTGCAAAATTCCACTCCTATATCTGGAAAACTACTCATTTTTGTTTGTGAAGATTTTGGAATAAGAATTATAGTCAAATAATTTATAAATTGAAACCCTGAAAAGGTCTTTTCCGCAGATTCTCAGAATTGACACTTTCAGAGTTGAAGAAAGAAAATTGAATGAAACCTTGAAAGTGCTAAGCAGGAAGACGTTCTCGAGAGAAGCCTTTTCAAGGTTAAGCAGGGTGAAATTGTTGGACTTCTCGTCCCGAGGAGTCCACACTATTTTTTGCTTTCGTCCCGAAAGCCATTCATTGATAAAGCAGATCGGAACGATCTGAAAAAACAATTGGTTCAATCGAAACGATTGGACCATCATAAAATCCCGCAGATTCTCAGAATTGACACTTTCAGAGTTGAAGAAAGAAAATTGAATGAAACCTTGAAAGTGTTAAGCAGGAAGATGTTCTTGAAAGAAATCCTTTTTAAGGTTAATCAGGGTGAAATTGTTGGACTTCTCGTCCCGAGGAGTCCACACTGTTTTTTGCTTTCGTCCCGAAAGCCATTCATTGATAAAGCAGATCGGGACGATCTGAAAAAACAATTGGTTCAATCGAGACGATTGAACCATCAGAATAGTAAAAAACCATTTGACACAAAAACCCGATCCTCGAATTTCAGTTTGTTAGATCTTTAAAAAGTTTAGTGAAAATCTGATTTAGGGGTGCCGACTGATGGCTGAGAAATACCCTTGAACCTGATCTGGATAATGCCAGCGGAGGAAAAATGAAGAAATTGATAATTTATTTAGAATAACCACATTCCTGTATTCCGCTGGAATGTGGTTTTTTGTTTATGAGACGGTCTCCTTCCGAATCTTTCGGTTCGGTAGGAAAGAACAAACGAAGCTTCTGCTTCGAAAAATGGAAGTGGAAACTTTCAAAATTATTATCTTACGAACTGGAAAGTTCGTAAGCAGAAAAGGAGGAGAAAAAATGAAAAAAATATTATTTCTTATGCTAGTTTTAATAGTTGCCAATCTGCTGCTGGCAGACACCTTGATGGGGCAGGTGAAATCTGCCGAAAACGATGCTGAATTGGATGGAGTGTCAGTTTTCATACAGAATTCCAATCAAGGAACCGTTACAGATAAATCCGGTAAATTCACACTCACGGATCTGGATCCGGGAAAATATACAATTGTTTTCAAACGGCTTGGTTACGAAATACTGCAAAAAGAGATCGATTTTCCATCCGAAAGAGTTCTATTGATAAAGCTTCGAAGAAAACCAACCGAGATTGAAGGAATTTCGATTTCTTCCACCCGGGCTGTGGAACGGGAAACCCCCGTCACCTTCACGAACATGAATAAGGAAATGATCGAGGAAGCTAATTTTGGTCAGGATATTCCCATGCTGATGAATGAACTTCCCAACGTGCTTTCCTATGCGGATGCCGGCAGTGGAATGGGCTATTCCTACCTTAAAATCCGCGGTTTCGACCAGACACGCATCGGTGTGATGATCAACGGAATTCCCCTGAATGACCCGGAAGATCACCAGGTTTACTGGGTGGATATGCCCGATTTTGCGGAGAGCATTTCCGATATTCAATTCCAACGCGGAGTGGGAAGTTCCATCTACGGAGTTTCTACTTTCGGCGGTTCTCTGAACATGCAGACCAGTGATGTGAGCGCACCTCAAGGTTCAGAAGTTTTTACCAATTTTGGTAGCTACAACACAGTAAAATACGGCTTCAAAACAACCCGCGAAATTCTGAATTATTTTAAGTTGAATTTGCGTCTGTCCAGCATCAAATCCGATGGCTACCGCGATAACAGCGCCACCGAGCAATGGGCTTATTTTGCCGGTCTCAGCAAAATGGGAGAACGCAGCATTATAGAATTGAATTTTTATGGCGGCAAGGAACTTACGCATGCCGCCTGGTATGCTTCCTATGAAGGCGATCTGCAGGAAAATCATCGAAACAATCCAATTACTTATGATAACGAAATCGATGATTTCAGCCAGCCGCATATGGAACTGCATCATAGCTATATGATCAATGAAAATCTGAGTGCGAAGAACTCGCTTTTCTACATCAAAGGGAAAGGCTATTATGAACAGTTTAAAGAAGACCGGGATCTTTGGGAATACGGATTGGCAGATGTTCAGTATACTTTGGAAGCAGATTTAATCAAACAGAAATGGGTGGAGAAAAATCAGTACGGCTGGATTGGTAACCTGAATTGGAACCATCCCTTCGGCAAGCTGACAGCCGGCAGCTATATCAGCCTGTTCAACAGCGAACATTGGGGTGAGATCGAAAAAGTTTTCGGAGCGGACACTTTGGGAATCAATTACGAAAAAGGTCAGGAATATCACAATTACACCGGCGATAAATCCTATTACACTTTTTATGTGAACGAGATTTTTCAACCGCTTTCCGATTTGAGCATCATGGCAAACTTGCATTATCAAATGATAAATTACGAATTCCAGCAGCATGAATCGGGAAATTTTACCGGAGAATTTCTGAATTCCTACCAGGTGGATTACAATTTCTTCAATCCCCGCTTTGGTGTGAATTATAACTTGAACGAAGCGATGAATGTTTACGCAAACGTTTCATTTGCGCAGCGCGAACCGACCGACGCCGAACTTTACGATCTTTGGGACGGACCGGACGATCTCGGTGTGACTCCGCTTTTTGCTAAATCCGATACGATTTTTGTGAATGGAGAAGTCGATCATATAGATTGGAGCGATCCTTACGTGAAGCCCGAAAAACTGATGGATTATGAACTTGGATTTGGCTACGATACGGGTAGTTGGAAAGTGAAAACCAATCTTTTCTGGATGAATTTTCAGGATGAGATCGTTGGCTACGGCGGCGTGAAAGACGATGGCAGCCCCATTCGCGGTAATGCCGATGCGACTGTGCATCGCGGTGTGGAACTGGAAGCCGAAGCCGAGTTGCTTTCTAACCTGGAATGGAGCGGAAGTTTTAGTTATAACGATAATTATTTCAAAGGTTTCGTTTTGAAACAACCGATTTATGATGATGAGAGTTGGGAAATCATTGATTACTCATATACTGATATTACTGATAATAAGATAGGAGGTTTTCCTGACATTTTAGCAAACACGAAACTAGCTTATAGATGGAATGACCTTTTCGCATCTGTGCAGGTGCAGCATGTTGGGCAGCAATTTTTAGATAATTCCGAAAATGAAGATCGGGTTGTAGAGCCTTATCAATTGTTGAATCTCAATGTCAGCTATGAGTTTGCCAACCTCTTCGATTTAGTAGATGTTTCGATAAATTTGAAAGTGAATAATCTATTAGATAAAGAATATGAAACTGCAGGTTACTATGAAGGATATGATTTATACAATTCAGCAATGAGTTCTTATTATCATTGGGGAGAGAATTACTATTTTCCCGGAGCCGGCAGGAATGTTATTGCTGGGATTAGAGTGGGATTTTAAAATCTGAACTCCTTGCAGTTCCTCTTTGGCAAAGAGGAAACGTAGAGGAGCAGGGAGAATTATCGACCCCTTGATCCCCTATCCATGGGAAAAGGTAGAATAGCAGGGAGAATTATGTAAGGGCAGATCATTGGTCTGCCCTAAGTTATTAATCTAATAATCCTTTATTCTCGAGTATTTCTAAATAGTTCTCTTTGGTTAATGGACAATTGGCTAAATCAATGAATTCTGATTTTGTTAAATTGCATTGAAAAGACATCATTTTTATCAAATGTTTTCTAATATCTTCATTACTATGACTAATCTTCGTATGAAGAACTAATTTATTATTATGGAACAATTCTAAATATTTGTGATCAGAGCTGTTATTAACAGTATCAGAAAATCCTTTCTTTTTTAAATTACGGTATGTTTTTTTTGGATCAAGTGTGTTCATTATTCAATCTTGTCTACAATTTGATTCAAAATTGATTTTATTAACTTATTGTGGTTTGTGAGTGCTTCATCATCTAAACTATTAAATCTTCGATAAATAAAATCAAATTCTTCAGAAAATGATTCTTCAGCTTCATCTCGAGTAAGACCTGTTCCAATTATACTAAGCATTTCTGATTGGATTACAAAAAAGTCATCCTCTTTTTCAAATAGGCATCTTAGAGGATATTTTAAAACATATGTACACATTTTGGATACAATTACTTCAGGAGCATATTCTAATGATATATTTCTCTGTGTATAATAATCTATAATTTTCTTAGTAATTTTGCCATTTGCAGTAGTAACTTCTACTTTTGCTACTCCTTCATTGATTTCTTTACTAACAGATTCGAAGATTTTTTCTTCTTTTATAAGTTCTTTTTTTACAGAGTTTTCAAATTTATTGATTTTATAAAGAGGGATAAACTTCTTTTCCTCTTCTTGATAATCTACGATCGATACAGGAGAATTATTAAAGTCATTAGCAAATTTATATAAATCATTTACAATAGGAATTCTCTTACTGCTCTCTGGATATAGATTTTTCAACTCATTGTAGTTATCTAAACTTGATATCTCTATCAATTTCTCAAACTTCTCATTTACAGATACTCTATGTAATTGCCAATTCAAGCCATATGTGTTTTCTGTACGAGGAGAATAAGCAAACATAGGAACAGCGCTTCCTTTTTCAAAACCAACTAGCTCAATAATGAAATTTTCCATGATAAGGGGTTCATCCGATGGTAAGTCATATTTAGCTATTGTGAATATTAATTTTTGTAAATTTTTTGAAATTTTTATTAATGTATCTATCGGAATGGAATTGTATTTACCCAAATCTCCTTGAATCTGCAAATAGACTCCTGAATTCAAATTAATTCTCATAATTACTCTTCAGTTTAATTTCCTTAATGCTCATTTACTTATTTATTTCTATCACATTTTCTTAAAAGAATTAGATCAGGTTTTCGTCAAGATTTTTCTTCTATCCCATCTTCAAAATCACATTCAACCGAACGCGATAATGCGTAAAATTCTCCAAATTCTCCAGGTTCTTAACACAACATCTCTGCTATTTGATCTTCTCCAGCAGCCAGGCAATGTTTTCTCCCAGAGTTTTCATTGTCTTCACTCCTTCCTCATCTTTTTCGTAATCACCAAATGTTCTGGCCAGGCTCATATTCCAGTAACTGCTGCCGGGAATGATCATCTGGTTAATCAGAAAGAAATGATTGATGGAATCGAAGACATGGATAGCTCCGGCTCTGCGAACTGCCACAACTGCCGCACCGAGTTTTCTTTTCAATGCTCCGCCATTGGCTATGTTCAGAAATCCACAACGATCGATGAGAGCTTTTGTTTCCGGAGTAAGATCAGCATAATAAGTGGGAGACCCCATGATGATCGCATCTGCTTTCATCATCCTAGCAAAATATTCATTCATTTCATCTTTTTGAATGCAGCGTTTATCTTCGCTCTTGAAGCATGTACCGCAGGCTTTGCAACCATTTACCGGTTTTCCGCCGATCTGCACAATTTCTGTTTCGATGTTATTTTCATTTAGAATTTCAGAAACGGATTTCAACATTTCAAAGGTATTTCCATTAGCTCTCGGGCTTCCGTTAAATAGAATTGCTTTCATGTTAACTCCTCATTATTTTATAATTTAAGCCTTTTTCATAATTCATAACTTATTCTGTTTATTATAATTGAGAAACGGATTATAATAGCATTACCTTCTAACATAGTAATGATTACTAAATCTGTCATTTCTAATTACTTAGCCTCATCCGTCCCGAAAGCTTTCGGGACACCTTCTCCATAATACCGGCCTGTCTCACAAACCGTTGGAGAAGGAAAAGGCGGTTCTCCCTCTCCTGCGGAGCGAATTAGGAGAGGGTTGGGGTGAGGCAGTAATAATTCAACTCTATGTTTTTTTCTGCTAATTAGGCAGAACTCTTTTTTATAATTTATAAATCCAACCGTTACGAAGAATAAGTTCTCTTGAAAGCTCGATCACCGTTCGCAAGGTTTTCGAATTAATCATTTTTTCAGCTCTGTGACCTCTGTGTCTCCGTGGCTCTGTGTTTAGTTTGTTTTTATCCAATTGATAATTGTACCGGAGTAAAATGGCTGGATCATACCGGATTTCAGTTCGATTAGAATTGCACCTCTTTTGTTGATGCCTTTACATATCCCTTCAAATTGATCGAAATCGGTGTCGAGAAGAATTTCTTTGCCTTCCAAAAGAGAGTGTTGATTGAAATATTTAATATCCAGATTTCCTTCGATAAATTCAGGAAGCTCGGATGCGAAATTATCGAAGATCTTTGTGATCAATTTTTCGTTTTCTATTTCTTGTTGAAGGAATTGGGAAAGTGAAATTGCCGTTTCAGAGATTTCTTCCGGGATGTTTTCAACGTTGGAGTTTAAACCGATTCCCAGCAGATGATATTTTTCTGCCTGATTGTGGCTGGCAAGAATACCAACGAGTTTTTTGTCTTTCAAGTAGATGTCATTCGGCCACTTGATTTTGAGATTTTCATGAATTGCAGGAAATAGTTCGCAAAGTGCTTTATGGATGGAGATTCCGGTGAAGATCGTCAGGTTGGATGATACAGATAAACCATACAAGGCTGCTGTCAACCAGATGCCTCCCAGAGGAGATGACCAGTGATTCTGGTTGCGTCCGATGCCACCGGTTTGTTCATTAGCGATGATAAGAAAATTGCCTTGAGCAGTCTGATCTTCTATTAGTTTTGCTGCTTGTTTGGATGTGCTGTTTAATTTTTCGTAAAAATAGACTTCGTCAAATATGGGATGTTGGAAGGTTTTCATGATTGCCTCATTAGTGTCTTTGCGAGTAATCTCTCACCGGCATCTTTCGAAGCAATCTCTACCGCTGAAAGAAGAGAAAGAGATGATTGTCGCGTCACTTGCGTTCCTCGCAAAGACAGGGAGAATCATAGTGAAGAATCTTTCATATTATCACCATCGCATCACCATAACTGAAAAAGCGATATTTTTCTTCGACAGCGATTTTATAGGCTTTCATAATGTTCTCATAACCCGCAAAAGCTGAAACCAGCATCATCAAAGTGGATTCCGGCATGTGGAAATTAGTGATCAAACCATCGATAATCTGGAATTTCTTCCCGGTGGAAATGAAAATATCCGTCCAATGCGAACCGGATTTCAAAATTCCCTT
>JAUSOT010000050.1 GCA_030656075.1 Candidatus Cloacimonadales bacterium | reverse complement strand
CTTCCCTAATTCTTTTTTTTAACTCTTCGTTTGATAAGTGTTTTTTTATTTTTATTCGTTTCATATTTACCTCGAGGAAGAAAATATTAGACGAGTATTTTATGTCAATTCATTTTCGTATTATTGATAGCGGTTTGGTATTAGCTCCCCTTTAGAAGGGGAGATGCGACTTTAATCGTAGAGGGGTTTTGTCAGTTTTTTCTTAATTATCCGCACTTAACAAAAAATAATTTGTTAAAAGTTTTGACAAAAAATCTTTTGCCATCCCTTCCTGAAAAACACCAGCCAAATTCCAAACCCTGCTTTTCATATTTTCCTGTCTCTATCTCAAAATGAATCTCAATTTCCAGCACGAATCGCAACTATTATTTCAATCCGTTCATCAATCTATTGACCTGTTTTTCTTCCTGAATTTTGTGGATTTTTTTGAAGAGGTGAAATGAAGTTCAGATATTTGTTTTTAGCTTTTATCACGGTCATCTTCTGGGGTATTTCTCTGCCTGTGACGACAGTACTGCTGCAGAACGGATTCACACCGAACCTGATCACTTTTCTGCGCTTTCTGATCGCGACTTTTCTGCTTTATCTGGTGATTAGAAAACGAAAAATGCGCTCCATAGCCAAAGAAGATAGGGCTCATTTTTATTTGCTGGGTTTGGCGGGAACGACCCTGTTTTTCTTTTTCGAAAACACAGCTCTCAAATTCACAACAGTTTCCAACACTGCACTCATCACTGCCACGATCCCGCTTTTCACACTGATCGTAGCTGCGATTTTTTATCAGAAAAAAATACTCTGGCAAAATCTGATCGGCATTCCGCTGGGCCTGGCAGGAACGGTTCTCCTTTTTTACAAAGATTTGCAGGCTTCATCTCTACATTTGAAGGGAGACCTGCTGGTTGTCGGCTCGGTGACGATGTGGATTTTATATTCATTTACCTACCGGAAAGTGGAAGGCAAATATGATTCACTGACAATTATTTATCGGACATTTATTTATGGATGCCTGTTTTCCCTTCCTCTGCTGATTTTCGAATTCAACCGGTTCAGATCGATCAATATTAATTTCAGTGTGCTGATTTCACTGCTTTTTCTCGCTGTTTTCTGTACTTTCCTCGGGTACTATTTCTGGACACTGGCTTTCAAAAATATCGGCGTTAAAGTAACTTCCAACCTGATCCTCTTAATCCCTGTGGTCAGTATTGCTGCCGGTGTTCTTTTTCTGAAGGAAATCTTTACTATTCCAATGTTGTTAGCTTCCGGGTTCATTATTTGCAGCGTTTATCTCACTTCGATCTCTCACCGGGGCGGCTATTTTTAAATATCCTGTTAATAAGTTCTTATTTCAAGGTAGGTTACATAATGCTATCCAAAGGCTTGACAAATATACCGACCTTCATTTTTTGACAAAACTGATTTCAGTATAAAATAAAAAAATATATGGAGGTTGAAATGGTTCCGGTAATCTGGTTCATCGCACCATTAGGAGCGATCACAGCGTTGATTTTTGCATTTATTTTTTACAGCGGGGTAAAGAAAGAAGATCCCGGTAATGCCCAAATGCAGAAGATAGCGAAATATGTGCGGGAAGGCGCATTTGCCTATTTGAAACAGCAATATAAAGGAGTTGGCATTTTCTTTATTATTGCTTTTTGTTTATTCAATTTCATGGCTTGGGGTTTAAAAGTGCTTCACCCGTTGATTCCCTGGGCGTTTCTTACCGGTGGATTTTTTAGCGGCTTGGCAGGATTCATTGGAATGAGCACAGCAACTCTTGCTTCAAATCGAACTGCTCAGGGCTCTTCCGTTAGTCTTAACAAAGGGCTCAAAGTTGCATTTAAAGGCGGTGCGGTGATGGGACTTGTGGTGGTAGGTCTTGCTCTTATCGATATTTCTATGTGGTTTTTTATTCTGAGATGGTGGAGTATGTCTCATCCGGCTACAATGACTTTGCACACGATCACGGTTATCATGCTTAGCTTCGGAATGGGTGCTTCTACCCAAGCTCTTTTTGCCCGTCTCGGCGGTGGAATCTTTACGAAAGCTGCGGACGTTGGAGCAGACCTGGTAGGAAAAGTTGAAGCAGGAATTCCGGAAGACGATCCGCGTAATCCTGCTACTATTGCAGATAATGTTGGTGATAATGTTGGTGATGTTGCTGGCATGGGAGCTGACCTTTATGAATCTTATTGCGGTTCCATACTTGCTACAGCAGCGTTGGGAATGGCAGCAGTTACGCAGATAATTGCTCATGGTACGATTATTATGCAAGATCAGTCGATCAATTTTGTGATAGCTCCCATGGTTCTTGCCGGAGTTGGCGCTTTCCTATCGGTATTAGGCATTTATATGGTTTCCACCAAAGAAGATGCTGGTGTGAAAGAACTGATGTTTGCGCTTAATAAAGGTGTTTACGGAAGTTCGATTCTCGTAGCTATTGTTGCCTACTTTGTAACCAAGTTCATGCTTCCAGCGGAATATTCTTTTGGAGTATTCTTAGCGAGTGTGATCGGTTTGTCAGCTGGAGTTTTGATCGGTTATTTTACCGAACGAGCTACTTCCAATGCCTATAAACCAACGCGTGGAATCGCTTCACAAGCTGAATTTGGACCAGCTACAGTTATTATTGATGGTCTTTCTGTAGGCATGAAATCTACTGCTGCACCTGTAATAATAATCGGGATTGCCATTCTGGCGGCTTTCAGTGTAAGTCACGGATTCTCTATTCCTGAACTTGGTCTTTATGGCATTGGATTTGGCGCAGTGGGAATGCTGGCCACACTTGGTGTTACTTTAGCAATGGATGCTTTTGGTCCGATTGCGGACAATGCCGGTGGAAATGCTGAGATGAGCAAACTATCCGAAGAAGTTCGTAAAAGAACAGATGCTCTTGATTCAGTGGGAAATACAACTGCTGCCACGGGAAAAGGTTTTGCAATCGGTTCTGCCGCACTTACAGCTATGGCACTTCTCGCTGCCTATCTGGAAGAAGTTAGAACAGGACTGATACATTATTATAATAATATTGGAGAAGCACCTGTTATTGCTATTCAATATGCTGAGAATTTGGTAAGGAATATCAACGTGAGCGAGGCCACGATCGCTGATTTTATAAACTACTATCAAGTAAATCTGATGAATCCCAAATTCCTGGTTGGAATATTTATGGGAGCAATGGTAACATTTGTTTTTGCAGCGTTAACCATGAAGGCAGTGGGAAGGGCTGCGGGAAAAATGGTAGCGGAAGTTCGTCGTCAATTCCGTGAAATTCCCGGTATTTTGGCAGGAACGGCAGAACCTGAATATGCGAAATGTGTAGAAATTTCTACTAAAGGCGCTCAAAAAGAAATGGTAGCTCCTGCACTTTTGGGAATTCTCACGCCAATATTTGTCGGCTTGATTCTTGGCGTTGCAGGTGTAATGGGAGTTTTAACAGGTGGATTAACCACAGGTTTTGTGCTGGCAATAATGATGAATAACGCCGGAGGTGCCTGGGATAATGCCAAGAAATATATTGAATCCGGGGCACACGGCGGTAAGGGTTCGGATTATCATAAAGCGGCTATTGTCGGCGATACGGTAGGTGATCCGTTCAAAGATACCTCCGGTCCTTCAATTAATATCTTGATAAAATTGATGAGCATGGTAAGTATTGTCTTTGCCGGTCTCATCGTGGCCTATTCGCCCAGGATCGAGGCTGTTTACAGTGGTAAAAAAAGTGAACCTATTATTCAAAAGGTTATCGATACGGAAAGTGTACTCGATGAGGATGTCCCTGAAGATTTAGGTCAGGAATTTTAGATTCTGAAATAAATTTTAATAAACGGGGCTGGCAAGGAGTCCCGTTTTTTATTGGATTATGAAGAAATTAATTTTAGTTATTTTAGCATTAGTCTGCGTCTTAATTTTGGCTGCTCAAAACAGGATAGAACCTGCTCGGAGTCAGGACGAAGATAACAACCCGGATTTATCTTCAAATCTCGAAATAAATCAAAAAATCGGTCTCGTTCTCAGCGGAGGTGGAGCGCGTGGACTGGCTCATATAGGAGTGCTGAAGGTGATCGATGAAATGCAGATACCGATAGACTGTATAGCCGGCACCAGCAGCGGAGCCGTGATCGGCGGACTCTATGCCATGGGTTATTCTGCTGTCGAGATCGAAGCAATATTCCTGAAAATGAAATGGGAAGACATCTTCGATGAGAAGATCGACCGACAGGATACGTATGTTGGCAATAAACGCTGGAAGCCTTACGCCAATTTTTTCTTCGATATCGAAAAGAATTTCCTGCCGAAATTACCCCAGGCTTTTTTGAGCGGCAACAACCTGATAAATATATTTTTCGATCAGACTTACGATGTCTGTCACATTCGGGATTTCGATAAATTGGCCATTCCCTTCCGGTGCAGCGCCACAAATATCCTGAATGGTGAACAAAAAATATTTTCTTCGGGCAGCCTGCACGAAGCTTTGCGAGCTTCGATGTCCTTTCCTTCCGTGCTGCAACCGTTCAAATATAAAGGACAAATGCTGATCGACGGCGGTATCATCAATAACCTGCCGGCCGAAATCGCCAGGAAAATGGGGGCGGAATTCATTATTGGAGTGCAGGCAAATTCCGGACTGAAAACAGAATCTGAATTAGAAACGCTGATCGACGTTCTTGACCAAACTGTTAATCTGGGAATCACGAAAAATGTTGTAAATTCACGAAATCTCTGCGACATCCTGATCACGCCCGATCTGGAAGGGATGACCAACCTCGACTTCGATAAACGGGAAGAGATCATCGCTCTGGGTGAAATTGCAGCCCGGGATTATTTCAATTCCCACGATTTTAATTTTCCTGAGAGAAAACCTCTAAACAAAATCGACAAATTACCGGATTTAATTAGTTTCTCACGGATCAAAGTGGAAGGAAATCTCTATCTCAGCGATGCGAAAATCCGCGAATATGTTGGATTGAGTGTCAATCAAGCCTATTCTAAAAAGGATATTTTAGAAGCGTTCCATGAAGCCTATAATTTTGATCTGTTCAGCTTTATTTATCCGACTATTGAAAAAGTGAATGATTCCTACATTCTCATCATCAAACTGCTGGAAAGAAAACGCAGCCGTTATGGATTGGATGTAAGTTACAACGAGGATAATGATATTGCTGTAGGCATCACTTTAGAAATGAATAATGTGTTACAGAAAAACTCGAAAATGCTTTTGAACCTGCAAGTGGGAGATAGCAAAGAACTTAACCTGGATTATGTGAAGAATTTTGGCAAACACTGGGGTGTTTATTTTCATGTATTTCCCTATCTGAAAGAATATAAATTATATTACTTCAACGATGAGCATGAAAAAACTAATAGTGTTCGCTCCTTGGAATATGGTGGAACTTTCGGCGTGGGATTCTTTGCCAGGAATGCCATGATAGCAGAATTTTATAGCTATTCTTTCCATTCACAGTTGTATCAGGATGTTGCTTCGTTTGACGAGAGACACACCATTTCTACCGGTTTTGGAGTGAAACTGCTGCGGGAAGACCTGGACGATTACGTTTTTCCCATGCAGGGTTCTGAAGTTTTCATGAAATATTCGGAAGCAAAAAAGGATTTTTATAGCGATTTTAATAATCGTACATTCTTTGCCAAATTCAGATTTATTTTCCCCTTCACCGATAGATTTTCATTGAAATATAAATTCGAATACGGTTCGCATTTTGAAAATAAAGCCAATGATTACGATCCGTTTTATATTGGTGGAATGGATAATTTTATGGGTTTGAATCCCAAAGAAAAGATCGCTCCAATTTACAAAATAAATACCATTGCCGGCAGAGTAAAATTAGGAGAAAATTTCTTCGTTGATCTGCAATTTAACCTGTTGAATCTGGGAAATGTGGATTATTGGCAGCCGGCAAAATTCCTCTATAAAGCTGCCGGAGTAAAACTTGGTTACCGTTCTTTCCTGGGACCGATCCAGATTGGTGCTGCCCTGGATGAGGATTATCGAAGTTATTATTATTTTTCTCTCGGTTATGAATTCGATCAATTCGAATTTTCCAGGAGATGATAGAACCTTGTCAGCGCTTCTTTCGCATAATCTTCCAGCTTAGTGCTGATCGGAAAGTTGGACTGCTCGTCCCGAGGAGTTCAGACAATTTCTTACTTTCGTCCCGAAAGTCTTGTTATAGATAATATTCGGATCGGGACGATCCGGCAAAACATCAGTTTCAAGCGGGACGATTGAACCAACAGATTGCGAAAGAAGCGATTTTAAAGTTTAGCAGTTGGACTGCTCGTCCCGAGAAGTTCAGACAATTTCTTACTTTCGTCTCGAAAGTCTTGTTATAGATAATATTCGGATCGGGACGATCCGGCAAAACATCAGTTTCAAGCGGGACGATTGAACCAACAGATTGCGAAAGAAGCGATTGCAAGGTATATGTAGCACGTTCACCTTGAACGTGACTAAGCGATCGAGGCGATCGTTTTACTTGGAGATCGAATTCTATGAAAGAAGCGATTGTAAAGTTTGCTAAAGAATGCGTTTGACATAAATTGTAAAAAGAAAAAATTAATTTCTGGTTTGAACTGGAGGTTTGAATGGCTGAAAAAGCTTTTGTAATAAATGATAAAAATTACGGCATGCTGCCGGTAGTTCCCCTGCGGAATACGGTGGTACTGCCCTACACGATCACGCCGCTCCTGGTGGGAAGATCGAATTCTCTGAATGCTGTGGAAGCGGCATTGTTGATTAATCGCAAGATCATTTGCGTCAGCCAGAGAGTGCCTTCCGAATATGACGAGGATCCCAAAGCCAAAAACCTGTATCGCTACGGAACGCTCTGCACTGTGCTGCAATATCTCAAATTACCCGATGGCAATATGCGCCTGCTGGTGGAAGGCACCGACCGGGTTTTTGTGGAACGCTATTACCGCAACAAAGATTTTCTGAATGCCTATTTTTTGATAAAACCGAAGACTCTGCTGCCAAATAAGATCGAGACTGAAGCTCTTTTGCGTTCGTTCAAAAAGGTGTTCGGTCAGTATGTTGATCTGGATAAAGCGATTCCTGAAGAAGCCATGATTACTTTGAATGAAACGAATGATCCGCGGGAGTTTTTCTATTATGCGCTGGCTAATATTGTCTTGGATTCCAGGAAAAAACAAGCGCTTTTCGAATTGGATGACCTGTTTGAATCGATCAGTAAAATTTATAAAACCACAGTGGAAGAAATCCAGATACTGAAACTGGAAAATAAAATAGACGGCACAGTGAAAACCCGCTTGAATAAACTGCAGCGGGAATATTATCTCACCGAGCAGTTGAAAGCGATCCATAAAGAATTGGGTGTGACGAAAGAAGAAAAAACCGATCTGCTGGATTTTCAGGACAAGATAAAAAAGACAAATTTGAGTGAAGAAGCCCGCAAGAAAGCGGATGATGAAATGACAAAATTTTCCCGCATGAGCAATTTTTCACCGGAATATTCCGTGATTCACACCTATCTCACCTGGATTCTTGATCTGCCCTGGAATGATCCGAAATACAAAGATTTCGATCTGAAAGTTGCCCGTCAGATACTCGATGAAGATCACTATGGCTTGGAAAACGTTAAAGATAGAATTTTGGAATATCTGGCAGTTGTCAAACTGGCGAAAAAGGTGAAAGGTCAAATCCTCTGTTTTGTCGGTCCTCCCGGAGTGGGCAAAACTTCGTTGGGGAAATCCATTGCTCGAGCCATGGACCGCAAGTTTGTCCGTTTATCTCTGGGCGGAGTGCGCGATGAAGCTGAAATCCGCGGTCATCGACGAACTTATGTTGGAGCGCTACCCGGTGTAATTATTCAAAGTATGAAAAAGGCCGGAACCCGCAATCCGCTCATCATGATGGATGAAATCGATAAAATGAGCATGGATTTTCGCGGAGATCCCGCTTCAGCTTTGCTGGAAGTTCTCGATCCCGAACAAAACGATTCGTTCCGCGATCACTATCTCGATTTTGAATATGATCTTTCCCAGGTAATTTTCATCACCACTGCCAACACACTCAACTCCATTCCGCAGCCGCTCATAGACAGGATGGAAGTGATCGAACTGCCCGGCTACACTGCTTTTGAGAAGATCAATATTGCCACCCGACACCTGGTGCCGAAAGTTCTTAGCGAACATGATCTGCATGGGAAATTGAAGATTAATTACCAGAAAGCAACTCTGGAAAAGATCATCAAACTTTACACCCGGGAAGCAGGTGTACGCAGTCTGGAAAGACAGATCGCTAAAATTTTGCGAAAGGTTGTGAAGAAATTTGTGGAAGGCGATACAAAGAAAAGCGTTACAGTGAAAGCGGTTGACCTGGAAGAATTTCTGGGAATTCCCAAACATCTCTATTCGGAAGTAAATCGGGAAGATCAAAGCGGAGTTGTTACCGGTCTGGCCTGGACGCAATTCGGTGGTGAAACCTTGCAGATCGAAGCAGTGAAATTGAAAGGATCAGGTAAATTGAAACTAACCGGGCAGTTGGGTGATGTGATGCAGGAATCTGCTCAGGCAGCTTTCAGCTACGCCAGGCTGCATGCCAAAAAATACGGGATCAATGAAGATTTTTATAAAGATTGTGATCTGCACATTCATCTGCCTGAAGGAGCAATACCCAAAGATGGACCTTCAGCTGGGGTGGGATTGGTAACAGCTATTATCTCCGTGCTTTCCGGCAAGAAAGTGAAACATAATCTGGCCATGACAGGTGAAATCACGCTTTCCGGGAATGTGCTGCCCATTGGTGGTCTGGCAGAAAAACTGATTGCTGCCAAACGAGCTCGTATCGATAATGTGATCATTCCCCGCAAAAATGAACCGAATCTGACTGAAATCCAGGAAGAGATCAAGAAAGGGCTCAATATCATTCTGGTGGATAAAATTGTGGAAGTTCTGGCTTACGCGATTAAATAATTTTTAGCAACTCCTCTGTGTCCCCCTTGACAGGGGGAAAAGTAAGAGAAAATGAAAGTTATAATTGAAAGAAAAGAAAGAAGATTTAATGAAATCTTTTGCGGAGAAATTAATTGAAATTCTCCCCCGTAAAGGGGAGATGCCGAAGGCAGAGGGGTTCAATTTAAAGCATTGATGTGGAATAAAAAATTAAAAAACTTTATAATTGATTTTAGCAAACCCTCTGTAATCCCCCTTCTAAGGGGGACAATATGAATTGGAGTTGATTTGAATATTCGAATTCTGGACGAAATTGAATTAGATGATGGTTGCCAGCGGCTGAACATCGGAGTGAGCAACCAGGAACTGCTCTATCTCGGTTATATTTTGGAATCGTTGGAAGGCTGGTGTAATTATACCACACCGGATCGTTCCCAGCCGATCTTACAAGTCGATGTTCCTCCGGATTTCGTGAATGATTTTGGAAAATTATTTAATTTCCTCGTAAATTGGAAAATTGCATGATAATAGAAGAACTTGTTGAACGCCTGTTGAAAGGTGAAACCATTGCTGCTGCCCGGCTGATTTCATTGGTCGAAAATACGGATGAGAATGAAAAGATTATCAAACTAATTTCTCCGTATTTGGGAAATGCCTACATCATTGGAATTACCGGTGCACCGGGTGTGGGGAAAAGCACGCTTACCGACAAATTGGTGCGTGAACTGCGGCAAGAAAATAAAAAAGTTGGTGTGATCGCGGTCGATCCGACCAGTCCTTTTTCCGGTGGTGCGATTCTGGGTGACCGGATTCGCCTGCAGAAACTTGCCACCGATGAAGGAGTTTTCATTCGCAGTATGGCTTCGCGCGGACATCTCGGCGGGATTTCTTCTGCTACTTCTGATGCCATCAAAATCTTAGATGCTTACGGTTGTGATTACATTTTCATCGAAACTGTCGGTGTGGGACAGTCTGAAATTGAAGTTGTGAAAAATGTCGATACAACCTTGCTCGTGCTGATTCCGGGTATGGGTGATGAAATCCAGGCGATCAAAGCCGGCGTGATGGAAATCGCTGATATCTTTGTGGTAAATAAAGCCGACAAAGACGGTGTAGAAAGGATCATGCTGGAAATCGAGATGCTGCAGAACCTGGGAGAGCGCAAAGAACGAATGGCTCCAATTTCGAAAGTCATTGCCAAAGACAACATCGGCATTGAGAAATTACTGCAGGAAATTCAAAACCACAAAAAGTATTTGCTGGAAAATGATTTGTTTGATACTAACCGTAAAAAGCGACTGGAATTGGAAATGAAGCAGATCGCGCACGACAAACTTCTACAGAAAGCCAGCAGCATTCTGCAGGAAAATTATGATCTGAAACAACTCATCGACGATGTGTATGATAAGAAAACCGATGTTTATTCGGTGGTGAATAATCTGATCGATAAAGTTGTGAAATAGAAGATAAAGCCCATGACTTCAGTCATGGGAAAACAAATTCAACCTCTCTAATGAAACCGTTTAAACGGTTTTAAATTGATGGTTTTTTACTACCCACGAATAAATTCATGGGCTTTATTTCAACAGTAAACACTTCTTCACAGCTTTGGTTTTATTTCCTACTTTCAATTTATAGAAATAAATTCCTGAGGTGACGGGATTTCTGTTGTCGTTGTCGCCGTTCCAGACGACAGAGAAAGTGGAACGCGAGTCCCTCGCGTTTGTGGTAACATGGTTACCACACTCCAAAGCATCCAAAGTTTTCACTTTCTGGCCTTTGAGGTTGTAGATTATCAATTCAACTTGTTCGTTTTGTCCGTTTTGTTCGATGCTAAATTCTATTATCGTGGATGGATTGAAGGGGTTGGGGTAGTTGGAAATGTTACTGATCTTGGTTACAATTTCGTTATCTGTTACTTCCACTCCGGGAAGCTCCACATTCAAAACCACAGCCCAGCCATCGGAACCGGGTCCTTCATAAGAACAGAGATAATGAGCCTCATCAATTTTGCATAAATAGGGATAATCTGCCCGCATTTCATCAAATTCAAAAGGCGTTCCCCGACTAATTGTCCAATCACCGGGATCAACATTCAGCACAACTGCATATCCATCGGCATCCTCACCTTTGTAGGTGCAGAGATAGTGCGTGCTGTCGATTTTTGTGACGTTAGGTTCGCCGCCCAGTTGTTCGTCATACTCAAAAGGCGTTTCCATACTGATCGACCAATCAAGGGTATTTACGGTGAGTACCACAGCCCAGCCATTGGAATCCTGCCCTTGATAAACGCAGAGAAAATGAGTGTCGTCAATTCTCGCTAAGAAAGAATAAGCATCACTTTCTGTCGTAAAAGTTAATGGAGCCGACGCTGTAGTTACAGTCCAATTGTTTGGATCAACGATCAAAACGACTGCTCTGCCGATGTAACCCTCATATTGAGAGGGGTAAACACAAAGGTGATGTGTAGCATCGATTTTACAGAGCATAAAATCAAATCCGCTTTGCGATTCGAAGACGGATTCCGTTCCATAAGAAATAGACCAGACATCGGGAAGAGCAGTAAAAACTCCAGCTTTCCCGGTTACATCCCACATATTATGAACACCGAGATAATGAATATCATCAATCTGAGAAAGAGCATTATAATAGCCAAATTCAGAATCGTACATAATTGTCGTTTCCGTGGTGATGGACCAATCGTCAAAATCGATATTAAGTATAGATGCATAAGCTGCTTCGTCATCACCGCAATAAGTGATCAGGAAATTAGTTGTGTCGATCCTGGCTAAACCCATGTAATCTCCATTCTCATCATATTGATAAGAAGTTTCGGTGGTAAGCGACCAATCGCCGGGATTTACAGTCAGGATTACTGCTTTGCCGGCAAAACCCGCATAAAGACAGAGAAAATGTGTACCATCTATTGAAGACATAATATTATTTCTGCCGCCTTGATCTGCATCAAATTCGAAAGGTGTGTTCATGGTGATATCATAAGGATCGCTCAGGCAGAGCTGAGGAATGAGGAAAAACGAAATAAATAAAATAGACTTTATGCTTTTGGAAAACATAACAACCTCCTTTTTTACTTTTAGATTATTTCAATAAAAGACACTTCTTCACAGCTTTTGTTTCGTTTCCTACTTTCAGTTTGTAGAAATACACACCGGAACTGACGGGTTTGCCGTTGTCGTTGTCGCCATTCCAGGTAATTTGTTGATTTGTTGATTTGTTGATTTGGAGATATGAAAAAGTTTTCACTTTCTGACCTTTCAGATTATAAATCACCAACTCAATTTGTTCGTTTTGTCCGTTTTGTTCGATGCTAAATTCTATTATTGTGGATGGATTGAAGGGATTGGGGAAGTTTTGGTAAAGCTGTAAAGAAGAAGTCTGGACAACTACATCATCATCGATTTCAATAAGTGGAGGAGAATTATACTCATAGGCACCCATATCGATGATTGCACTTCCATTATTATCTCCGTCCCAGAAGCGTAAATTGCCGATCAAATCAGTTTCCGGCAAATTCAAACCTAATGTATCAGGAATGCCGGCATCGATACAAGGACTGAATTCAGATAATTGAAAATCGTCATTAGCCATAAATTCAGGATCAATAAAAATGTTTCCGCCACCATTGATGGCATTATAGGGAATGCTGTCTTCAACACAGCAGTAAGCAATAGTAGTAACAGTATCATCCCAATAATAATCAAAACTTGAATCGTTGAAATAAATTATACAATTGATAATCTGAGGTGAACCGGAATTATAATGACAGGAAATTCCTTCGTGATTATTAACGATCGTGTTATTGACTATTAAGGGTGAAGATGGTCCTAAACACACTATTCCGTCATCTTCATTTTCCATAATTAAATTATTCAAAACTAACGGATCGGAATGAGATATATAAACACCATCATGATTATTGAAGAAATAATTACCGTCAATGATGGGAGAGAAATCGTGACAACTTACTCCATGTAAGTTATCTGAGAGATAATTATTCCTTATTATAGTACCCGTGCTATATCCTGAAATTCCAAAGATATTATTGGAAAAAGTATTATTTATTACGATTGCTTCGGAATCATCACATTTTAGCCCCACACTTGTGTCGTTAAAAAGATTATTTCCTATAAATATATTGTTCGAGTTTTGAATTATCATCCCAAAACGAAAACAATTAATGAATTTATTATTTTGTATAGAAAGATTGGATGAAAAATAAATTTTCACACCTGCTGAAGATGCTTCTCCGCTGTTTGTGATAACGTTGTCATCAATCTTTAACACAGCATTAAAACCATAGATGCAATTAGAATAATTGATAGAATTCAGAATTGTGAAACCGCATATTTGTGTGATACTATTTGAATTATTTTCCACCTTTATGGTATGATCGCTGCCATTTCCTTCTATAACTGTCGATTCGATAAACGAACTATCTTGAGTTGTAAGAAACAGACTTCCCAGCACGATGTTTTTTTCGTTAAAATTAACGCTTTCATAATATGTGCCGGGATGAACAAGAATTGTATCTCCATTGGCAGCAGCATCGATCCCTTCCTGGATAGTAAGGAAGTCACCAGTACCGTTCTGGGCAACATTGATAATTCCATTTAAACCTGTGAATTGCAGAACGAAATTGATATTGGAAGTGGTTTGACCTTGTAAAACTTCTACATTATTGATCTCAGAGTTTTCATATCCTTCCAATAATGCGGTGAGATCGTAAAATCCCGGAATTAAATGAAAGAAGTAATATCCGGCTTGAGTGGGATTGGCTTGAAATTCACCACAGGTTATAATAGCATTTTCTATATTGCCATAACCGCCCGAAAGAGTGACTATACCTGTTATCGAGCCATAATTGCTCATATCGAAATATTGAAAGCCAATATCAGCAATTGTTCCATCAGGATCAAGTGCAGACTCCGGTTCACCGGCATTGATGCAGGGAGATTGCAGGGTTAAAGAAAAATTACCTACTGCCGGGTCTTCAAATAGCGGATCGCTGTTTATATTACCGATCCCGGAATAGCCATTTTGGATATCGCAGTAATTTGCCGTGATATTTTCGCCATACACTTGTGAAGCGGTTGTTGGCTGATTATTCCAGATAATTGTGTTGATGATTTCAACTTCCGATTCCTGATATTGGCCAAATACACCTGTACTGAAATTTTCTGCAATCGTATTATTTCGTAAAATAACCGAATCGCAAACCCATACAGCTATTCCGCCTCCTTGCATCGTGGGACCGTTATGATAAATTAAATTGCTTTCGATTAAAACATTACTCGATTCATTTACACAAATTCCTGCTCCCGAATCAACTCCGTTTCCACTTTCTGTTTGATGGTCATAAATTATATTGTTTTCAATCACAACATCTTGAGATTGATAAATGTATATTCCACCACCGTTATAAGCCCCATCATTATTCCTGATGATGTTATCGCTGATTCTTGCTGAAGAATTTTGCATACCAATTCCGCATCCGTTTACATACCAAAAACTGTTGTTGTCTTCGATAATATTATGTTCGATAGAAGGTGAGCTGTTTAAGATGTAAATTCCCACGCCACATGCGTTGTTTTGTCCGTTATAAGTACCATAGCCATTTCTGATGGTTAATCCGATAAGTTTTGCATCTTCGTTTTCTCCACTTGTAAAAGAAACAATTCGCTCGTTGTTATTTCCGTCGATGATAGTTTGAGAAATGTAAGATGTATCTTGAGTTGTCAGATAATGTGAAGCTACTTTGATATTCTTTCCATTAAAGTTTATGAGCTCTAAATATAACCCGGGAGATATTAAAACAGTATCCCCATCCACAGATACATTTATTCCCGCCTGTATTGTCGGTTGATCTGCCGGAATGTTGATGATTAATGATGATAAATTTACTAGAAATATTAAATAAGTAATAAGGAATAAATTCTTCATAAAAACCTCCATTTCAAAATCTCCCCGTCAACTCTCCAGCTTTAACGCTCTGTAATTAATACAAAACCAAAATTGCATTTTATCTATTTACCTGTCAATCACAAAATGAAATAAAGAAAAATAGGAGAACAAGGAAACGTGAGATGAGGATAAAAGTAAACAGAAAAAGATAAAATCGAAACTCAGTGTTAATCCGTGTTTATCCGCGGCAAGAAGAATTGCTTTTTCAAGATTTACCGGAAAACAGGTTCATTTTCATAATTGAGTTAAAATGGCTGTCAGCTTAAGATAGTTAAGGCAAAAATCAAATATATCAATTTTATGGTTGACATAATTAATCTCAAAATTAATTTCGCTTCCATATTTGGAGGTAGAAATGAATAAAAGATTAAAACAATGTCCCGTGTGCAATTCCAACCTGGAGATCGTAGAGTATCATTGTCCGAACTGCGACACCAGCATCAAAGGCAGGTTTGGTGTAGGAGATTTCGCTGCTCTCACAGCTCCTCAGCAGGAATTCGTGAAAACTTTTGTCTGCTGCCAGGGCAATATCAAAGAAGTGGAAAAAATCCTGAAGATTTCCTATCCCACCGTTAAAAACAAATTATCGGAAGTCACATCTATCCTGTGCGGACGCAGGGAGCCAGTGGCTATTATTATGTCTGATGACATCCTGGAAGACATCGACAAAGGGAATTTGACTGTAGAAGAAGCTCTGACCAAACTGCGAGAAAGGAGGTAATGATGGCAGAGATCAAACGAACGACCAAAATCGAAGTGAAACCAAACCTGAAGGTAAATTTAACTTCGGAGAATTTCTCAGTGCGGGTGAGTGGTTGGGAGCAGGATTTCGCTGAACTCAACGTCGAAATGGAATACAAACAGATCGGTGAGCAGGAAATCAAATTGGAAGAAATTATCGTAATCGATCATCAAGAAGAAGAGAACATTCTTAATATTACGATTAGCGATCCGAAGGATATGAGGATTTCCAAAGCACGGATAGATTTGAATATACCGCATGTTTCTACGATCCAGGCAAAAATGGAAAACGGCTCGATCAAGGTGAATAACCTATCTGGAGAGCAAAAATTAGAAACAGAAAACGGTTCGATCAAGCTGGATACGATGAACGGAAAATTGGATTGTTCTTCCGAGAACGGAGCGGTTATGTTGGATTCCTGCCAGGCGGATATTACATTGGGAACAGAGAATGGCTCGGTAAAAGCAGCGGATTGCGATGGTAAAATGATACTTAAGACCGAAAATGGTGCGGTCAAACTGAAAAGATGTACGGGAACTCTGGAGGCAGAAACCGAAAACGGAATGGTCAGGATCATCGAAGCCGGATTTTCCAAGGTGGTTATCCATTCGGATAATGGAAGTATCTTCTATGATTTCCAAGTTTTGGAAAAAGGACAATTCGATTTCCAAAATGATAATGGGCGCATTCAACTTGTTATTCCCGATGATCTGGAATATGAGATCAAAGCCCGCAATAAAATGGGAAAATTCAACGTCAGCTTGCCGGGTGATTATGAGCGAAAACAAACCGACGACAAGCATATCCTGGAACTGAGCAAAGGATCGGGAAATGTGAAGATCAATGTTCAAAACGAATTCGGCAGCATCAATCTTTTAAATCAAGCTGGAAAATCCTTTGATTTCGATTCGGAAAAATTCACCCGGATTTTTGATACGATCATCGATAAAATTCCCGATGATATCGACACCGATAAGATTAGAGCCAAACTGGAGCGAGCCAAGGAAAAGATGAAACATATCAGGATGCCCGATCCGCATAAAATTCAAATGCACATCGATAGGGCAATGAACGATGTGAATAAAGAAATCAAAAACATTAAGCTGGATATCAACTTCGATGATCTCAAAGAAAAAGCTGATGAAGCGGTTTCCAATGTTATGAATGCGGTTAAAAATAAATTTTCTTCCAATGAAATGACGGAAGATGAAACGCAGGAATCGAATCGTCGTAGCAGATTGAAAATATTACAGCTTCTGCAGGATGGCAAGATCAATGCCGAAGAAGCGGAAAAACTCTTGAAAGCTATGGAGGAAAAATAAAATGGAAGAGAAAAGAAAAATTCTGGATATGGTGGCGGAAGGCAAAATCAGTGCGGATGAAGCTGCCAAGCTTTTGGAAGCGATGAATCCAATAACTAAATCTCAGGTGAAGTGTAGAAAAATTATATTTCAGGTTATCCAGGAAGGTGCTGCCAAGCCGAAAGTGAATATCGTCATTCCTCTGAAACTGGCAAAATTCGGCATGAATTTTATTCCTAAAAACGGCAAATTCGACGCCCATATTGGTGGATCGAATGTTGATCTTTCCAACGTGAACTGGAAGGAAATACTGGAAATGGCTGTGGCAGGTGAAACCGGGGAACTATTTTATCTGGAAGTGGAAGAGGATAATGGTAAGACGGTTATCATCAAAGTGATTGTTGAATAGAAACGTCCTGGAAAACCTGTGAAGAGCAGCACAGGTTTTTCTCTCCTGAAAGCTCTCAATAATGGGAGTTTTTTGCTTAACCCTGCAAGGCTTCTTTTGAGAATTCTTCTTGTTTAGCCCTTTCAGGGTTTCTTTCATTCATTATACGATATTTTGAAGGATGTTGTGACGTAATACTTTGCATCTATCGAAACAGGAGTTTCGAAAAATTATTGCATTCCCAAAGGGGACTTTGGGAACGAGAAGATAATGTTAGGAGATCAGCCAACTCTGAAAGTGTCAATTGAGAGAATTTGCTTGAGAAACCTTTTCAGAGTTATCTGCAATTCTTTCAGCGGCATCTTATGTTCCTTCTTTCCGAGAAAACGATGAAGAGAAGGAATGCAAGGATGAGTTAAGTATCTCGAAACAGGAGTTTCGAGAAAACGATACATTCCCAAACGGGTGTTTGCGGAACGAGAAATGAAAAAAGCCTCGATTCGAAAACCGAGGCTTTAATATGGCTCCTGAAGAGGGATTTGAACCCCCGACCTAGTGGTTAACAGCCACCCGCTCTACCGCTGAGCTATTCAGGATCAAAATCTAAACGAGAGACTTTTTAAAATCACTGATTTTTGTGTCAATACTAAAGTTAGCGTTATGAAAAATTATTATCCAAAATCTGTTATTAACCGGTTAAGCTGACATTATCAATATCCGAGAGCAGATCAGAGCAGCATTTCAGGAATTCTTTGCTGACTAATTCGTGAGTGTAAGAAATCCCCGGAAGTTATTAAACCCTGGAAGGTTTTTGAAAACCTTCCAGGGCAAAGGGATTTAATTTTCTATTTCAGTAGCAGGCATTTTCCTGTAGATACGTATTTCCCTGCTTGCATTTTGTAGAAATACAAACCGGAGGCTACTGGTTTGTTCTGATTATCGGTACCATTCCAATTAATAGAATGAAAATCTGCTTTCATGGTAGTGTTGATCAAGGTTTTCACGATTTGCCCTTTCATATTGTAAATCACCAAATTCACATCAGTTTCTTCTGCCAGGTCAAAACTGATCTTGGTGTTAGGATTGAACGGATTGGGATAGTTGCCATTCAATTTCGTTACCAAAGGAATCAGGTTATTTCCAGCATTGGTGATTTCCACAGACACAGTATTGGAAGATTCCGATTCCTGTCCATCTGAGAAAATTGCCGTCACATAATATTCGTAAATTGCAGGTGGCAGGTTTTCATCAGTGTAAGTTAAAACCATAACATCTGCTATTTCGGTTCCATCACGATACACTTTAAATGATGTTACTTCACGCGAATTAATGGGATAATCCCATTCCAACACAACATCATTTTCTTCAATCGTATAAACCAGGTTTACAGGTGGATAGCAGAAGTTTAAAGTAACGTTAAGGGTGGTTGTCTGATCTTGAATTATCTCAACATCTTCGATGGTAACTGTTTCATAGGTTGGCAGTGCAAAGGTGACATCATATAAACCAGGTGCCAAACTCGCATTGTAGTAGCCGGTCGGATCAACCGTTGCGGTTGTTGTGCCGATTTGAACACTCGTAGCATTCACGCTGCCGGTTCCACCGTTCAAAGTGATCATGCCTTCCAGAGTTCCGTTCCCTTCAGCTTCGCCGCCGGAAACGCAAATTACTTCACCGTTCCTGCCGCCGCAGACCATTTCCCAGGAACCGTCTCCAACAATATCAGGAATGCCGGCGATCGCATCACAGGCCGAACCGACAGGAGTCTGGGAAAGGATCGCTCCGGATGCTCCATCCAGAAAATAATCAAAATTACTGCCGAACAATGTTCCCCAGACCACATCGTTGATTCCGTCTCCAGTGATATCACCGATCTTATCGACTACCCAGGGTTGATCAGCCACAGGCTGCAGCCAGATGTTATCGCCAGTGTAACCATCGATCACGAGCGCATTATCTTGAGTGCTTCTGGCAATGGCAATGTCGGGATGTCCGTTGCCGTTTACATCGTTCAGCTTTTCAAAGCGGATGATCAATCCGGTTCCGATCGATCCACTCCAACTCACCGATCCGTTTGAAGTGTTTATGCCATAATAATTTCCGCCAAAATCACCGGCAACTACATCGTTAATTCCATTTCCAGAAAAATCATCAACTTCTGCGAGAGCCCAGGCAGAGCTGCCACCGGTCGTGAATTCCCAAAGTTGTGAACCATCGGAGCCGTTAATTCCCCAGACTTTTCCCTGAGTTTCGGCAGAATTTGAACCACCGCCGATCACGTCCGGAGTTCCATCATTATTGATATCGGCAATACCGATGCAACTGAATTTAGGTCCTGGCAAATAAAAATTCCAAAGTTCACTGCCATTCGTTCCATCCAGGCAAGTAACTCTTTCTGCGTCGCTTCCTGATGCTGCCAGAACATCCAGTGTGCCGTCATTATTATAGTCGAATGATACATCAACTTGATAAACCCAGCCACCTGTGCCCCCATAAATACTTGTGTTAAAAATCCAGATCAATTGTCCGGTTTTGCCGGATATAGCACGAACAGCTTTATCTCCTCCAACTGTTCCGGCAATTATGTCTTCATATCCGTCATTATCGAGATCGCTGGTTACAACCAGAGCATTTTGTTGATATACAGCGCCGGAAGCTATTTCATGTTCCCAGAATATATCACCGGTTCCGGAGGCATTGCCGTTGAAGCAGCGCACGAAATTATCTTCTGAACAAACGATGACATCCCCGATTCCATCGCCGTTGATATCTTCGATCGGTGCAATAGCTTTGGGGCTGTTGTCGTAGCTGGTATTTATCAGATATTGCCAAAGGATAGAACCGATAGCATATTGTGTGTTATCACCAGTTCCGGTTAAAGTAATATCAGTTGTGAGAGCAGCAGGATCGTTACTGTAGATGGTTAAAATTGCACTGATCGTTCCAGCAGATTGCGGGTTGAACCAAATCCTTACATCAACTTCATTGGCAGGTGTAATGATGAGTGGAAGTTCCACAACTTCATCCAGTATGTATTGATTATCATCAAACTCAAATTGCGTAATTTCCAGATTGCCGGATCCCTGGTTACTGATGTTCAAATATCTTCCTGTCAGTGCTCCGACACGAATCGAACCATAATTCAAGCTGGTTGGTGTGATCACAATTAGAGGATCATCAGAAACACCATATCCGCTAAGTGCTACCGGTAAGGAAGGATTGACCGGATCATTTGATGCAACCGTTAATGTGCAATCAAATTGTCCCCAGGAGGTTGGATCAAAAAAAATCGTTACATTTTCAGTTGAGCCAATCGGAATGGTGATGGGAAGCGTTTCATCCGAATAAAAATCGTTCAAAGTAAAATTTAGACCGTTAATGACAAGATCATTTGTTCCAATGTTGGAAATTGGAAGTTCAACCGAAACGGGCTGCCCGATGGTTGTATTGCCAAAATCGTATGCATTCCAACCTAATGAGATGGCGGGTGTGCCTGCTCCGCTCAGATTAACTTTATAAAGATAATCAAATCCACCGGCACCATTATCACAATACCAGAGATGCTGTCCGTCCCAGACTATTCCAGCCGGATCGACGCCTTCGGAGGGATGCGTTTCTAAAAGCGTTCCGGTTGTAGGATCGATTTTATAAAGTGCATCTCCCCAGTAATCAGCCATCCAGAGATTAGCATTTTCCAGGCAAAGATCCCAGGGTTGGTTATCGGGTGCAGGAAATTGCTGGATAATCGCTCCGGTGTTATCAACCTTATAAATTTCACCATCAGGATCGTAGTAGGCAGTTACCCAGAAATCCCCATTATCATAGGCAATACCGGACATATAGTGAACCGGAAGACTAAACTGCGATAAAATCGCACCTGAATTAATATCTAATGGTTATGTGCATAATGAAAGTGAGCAGTTTCGATTTTAAAAAACATCAAATTTATCCTTTGAACTTTTGTTAATTTTAAAATCAATTTTCCTTATTAATTTCCGTATTTTATCTTTCTCAAAATAGATACTGAGAGTTTCT
>JAUSOT010000046.1 GCA_030656075.1 Candidatus Cloacimonadales bacterium | reverse complement strand
AATCGATCAGCTTACCATAGAAAAAGCAGAACCGATCCACCTGGAAACAAAAAGAGAGATTCAACTTTATCGAAAATGGTATCTGATCGCTATCTTTCTGATCAGTTTCTGCACTGAGTTATTTTTCCGCAAACGCTGGGGAATGCTGTAATTCGACCAGCTTGATCGAGAAAATACTTCTGGCGGCAATGCTCCGTGTGGAAACCTGCAATTCTACGCTCTGCGTGATGCAGTATCAATTGTCCGCAGGAGCGGAGATCACCCGTTCCAACAAAGATCATTGGAACGAGAAAAACTTTTCCAACAACCATTTCACTTGACATTAATTTTATGCTTCAACTTTTCAAAAATAGGAGGAAAAAGCAATGACACGTTTATTGAAAAAAATGTCCCACAAAACAGGTTCACCACCGGGAACAATGATGCATGTGGGGATTGAACCCCTGGATACAAAGCTGCATTATATACGTTATAATGAGCAGGATATCATCGAATTGCCAACTGATGATCTCAGCCAGCTGAAAGACGTGCCGGATGCGGTTGACTGGGTGCATATTCAAGGTTTAAAAGACATCGAGAAGATCAATAAAATTGGTCAGCATCTGGAAGTTCATCCTCTCATCCTGGAAGATATTTTCAATGAAAATCAACGGGCGAAAACCGAAGATCTGGAAGATGGTATTTTCGTCGTACTTAAATTTATTAACTATGATAAAAGCACGAATCAAATCTCGATTGACCAGGTGAGTATCATTTTCAGAGGAAACATGGTGCTCAGTTTTCAAAACACGGATTTCCCGATTTTCTCCATCATCCGGGATCGGATAATCAAAGCCAGCGGACGCATCAGAAAAATGCAGGCTGATTATCTGCTTTATTCATTGGTGGATCTGGTTGTTGATAATTATTTCACGGTTCTGGAAGCCCTGGATGATGACATTGAAGTACTGGAAGAGATTTTAATCAAAAATCCTCATTCGGAAATCCTGCAGGAAATATATCGTCTCAAACGGGAGATTATTGTTATCCGAAGAGCTGTCTGGCCAATGCGGGAAGCTGTTTCGACCTTGAACAGATTCGATAATCCGATCGTAAATGAAACTACGCATATTTACATTCGAGATCTGTACGACCATACAATTCAGGTGATCGATACTGCAGAAACCCTGCGCGATATGATCTCGAGTATGCTGGATATCTATCTTTCAAGTATCAGCAATAAAATGAATGAAGTGATGAAAGTACTGACCATTTTTGCGGCTATTTTCATTCCCCTCACTTTTCTGGCGGGTGTGTATGGCATGAACTTTCATTTCATGCCGGAACTTGCTCTGAAATTCGCTTACCCGATCTGGTGGGGATTTACAATTAGTATCGTAGTGCTGATGTTATACTATTTCCGAAAGAAAAAATGGCTGTAGGACAGGTTTCGCGAGACTCTTCGTGAGAAAGATTGAAAGAATCTCTCAGAGAGACAGCCTTAATCTTTCTGAGGAATTCTATCGGATTTTATCCTTTCCGAAGCTTTCTCTAATTTACTCTTTCTGCTAAGATTCGGAAAGCATTCACTAAACCTTGCCAACCATCCGAATCCTCATGCATCAGAAAAATGAAAGACAGGCTTCGGAAGGGATTTTCTTCTGATCATTCATTCCAACGAAGAATCTATTAGTTTCATTTCCGAGAGATAAAAAAAGCCCGGAATTCATACCGGGCTTTTTCGACTAAATTATCCTTATTTAAAACCTGAAATCAATTGAGGAATTAAGGCCTATTCCTTCTGCGTAACGGAAAAATCCGTGATAGAAAGTTAAGCCTGTAGCCCATTCAAACTTACTGAATTTCAAGCCGGTTTGGAATCGATAGTATGAGTTTTCGGAAAAACCAAAAATTGCCTGGAACGGAACGATATCCCACAGATAACTTGCTCCGATTGCAAAACCGTCGGTTTGGATCAATTCATTGCTGGAATACTTCATCATCACATCCAGATTATTCAATATTGCATATTCGGCTCCGATGGAGATGGATGGTTTGATCTTAACGGTGTGCTTATCCAAACGCAAAGAATCATTCTCGCTGTTTTCAATTTCAAATATTTCATGGCCTTCCTGCAAGTACAACAGGGAATCGACGCCAACTTTCACAAATTCTCCTCCCGCCAGGTTTCGATAAGTAAGTTGCAGGAAAATATCGTCGATATCGAAGTGGAAGAAGCCATCCAGAATTTTAGCTTTAAAGCCAAAACCCAAGCTGGGATTCATACTGCCGGTTGATTTTTCATCAGTGTAAACATAAAGTGCATTTATGTCATAATAATTTTGTTCCGGAAGTGATCCGAATTCCTGTGAACTTTCGATCAGCCCGCCATATTCAAATGAATAATTTATATTCAGATTTGCCCCTACCGAGATTGGCATATCACGAAGAGTCGATAAAACGACGTTATCCGTTTCAGCAGGAAAAACTCCCGAGATCATGCCGAGATTCAAATCGAATGGCAAAGCATAGGCAAATGAAGCCTTCCAATAGGCAAACGCTTCGCTGCCTTTACCTACTTCGGTGGAATACGGATGATTCACTTCATTGCCGTAAAACACGATTTTGGAATAAGTTTTATCCAATACACCCAATTTGAACGCACTTATGGCTTCAAAGGAGAAATTCCAATTTTTGTTTCCGAAATCGAGGATAGTAGTTTTAAAATCTCCCAACAGATCAAGATTACCGGAAGTCAGTTTTTTCTTTTCGCCTTCGGTTAGCAGACGGCCTTCCTGGAACATATTTATGTCGTCCAATTGCAGTAGAGTATTGTTTATATTGAATTCGTAGGTTAAACCCGGAAAAGTGATATGAGTGTAATTCCGATCGGCGATATTAGCGGGATTTCCCGGGAAGAATTCAAAACTGCCAAACAGTGCAATACATGATATTAATAAAGATAATGAAATAATGATTTTTTTCATGCTTTTCTCCCTAATCCGTTAATCCGCTGCTGAATTCGACTTCGATTTCCATTAAACCCTGTAACTGAATCGAGCCTGACAACGGAAATCCTTCTTCGGAAATCAATTGAATTTTGGGAACCACAAATACAGAATCGCCCAGGAAAAATTCTAAATCGCTATGTTTTAATTCAATTTCCACCACCTGCTCCAGTCCAGGTCCCGTCGATTGATGGATATAAGGCACATCGATGATAGTGAATTGAGTTGTGTCCGGATTTATAAGTTCAGTGAAATCTTCCGTCTTTTCCGGTGAGAATAGAATCTTGGCACTTGTATCAAAGCCAAGTGTATTATTATAGTTCAGCGTCAATTTGGCACTGATGAAAGCATCGATCTCGGTTTGGCCAATATCGGCGGTGTCGATCTTATCCATTTGAGGATTGCCGTCTTCATCCTGGGGAATTGCCCAGCAGTTTGCTGCAATATCAAGTTGCGATTCTATGTTGATCTCGGCATTGATCATATCACCCTCAAAAAATTCGAAAATCGTGGTGGAATCACCCACGGTTGGATAAATCGTGTACCAGATACTATCAGGCAGAATGGAAATAAATTCGTTAATATTATAATCATCGGAATTTAAAACTATAGTTGTATTCCCTTGTCCGATTATCAATTGAGGAATCTCATTTGTGTTGTAGTTTACTAATTGTACGGTTTCCTGATCGCTATTGATAGCATTCAATTCTACATCCAAAATGGCTGGAACCGGTGTAGAAATATTAAAAGTGATTTCGCTGTATCCGGTAACAGCAAATTCTCCAGTTATGAATGGATATGATATTCCCAGAACTGAACTTCCCGTGATCGGATCTTGTTCCTTCGGTTGTAATAAGCCTTGTACATAATTGAATTCCAGGCTGTCGATCGTAGTCTGAATATCAAATACATCGGCAGAACTGATCTCTCGGTATTCATCTCCCGAATCAAGCGTGACTACGTCGATTACTACCTTCAGGCTGTCCAAAGGTAAAGAACCATCCCCCAGAGTTGCTCCGTTGATATCAATGTTTTCCGTCACATAGGAAGTCTGGCCAAATCCGCCGCTGGCAGGAATTAATATCTCATGGGTAAAAGAATCACTATTTGATGCCAGATACAAATCTGCAATATGCAAAGTAGCCACGATATCCAGGTCAATATCATTAGCAATATCGATCGTGATGCTGTTATCCTCATACGAAAGTGTCGATTGATAAATCGTAACATCTTCATCCAAGGTAACATATAGCGTGTCACCTTCAACTTGTTCCGGTATCTGAGCTATGGCATATTGGGCTACTAAATCTACGACAGATACGCCAATATCCAGGGTAGCATCGACATTCACATCTACAGCTTCCCCATCGGAACCCCTGCTGCCACCGGTTGTGAGTACTTTGATTTGATTAAGTAAAGTCACTCCAGCCAGACTTTCATACTCGACGATCGTGACTGTGTTATCCGGTGGTATGTCTTCAGAAAATTCATGGGAAAGAATAACATTATCATCAGAATCCAAGATATTAATTACCAGAGGTTCGCCATTCCCAATATTCCCAAACCAGATAACTGTATTATTGGTCAGTGAAAACTGCATCATTCCGGAAATCAGATGCATTTCCTGGAATTGGTCAAACGGTGCCAAATCATCTTTCAATATATCGGGCATCGTAAATGGCAGTATTCCTGGGGCAGGAATGTAACCGCTGGTTAAACCAGGCGCTACTTCACTTAACGGAATCGATGTATAGGTAGGATTTGGATTATCGATCTCTAGATCTCCAATATCAATCGTATCATTGTCCTGGATCACATCAGTCGTAAAATCCAGAGTACTTGTTTCATTCATTGTTTCGAAGAATCCCAGGGTGTCTCCATAAGCTACCAGTGAAGAATCATTTTCTGCCAGTTGGGCAGCATCATAAACATCGTTCAAAACGTATAGTTGATATTTTGTTGACCAAGTCGGCAACCCCAAATTCTCGGGTATAGAACATGATATAATTAAGATTATAAATAATAATAGTAATAAAGTTTTTATCATACAAACCTCCTATCGCGTTAGATGCAGAAATCAAACCAATTTGTCAATGACTTTGCTTAATAAATTGAATTACAACTCAAAATATTTGAATCTACTATAAATTTTGATATTTATATCGTAATGATTGACAATGAAATAGCACTTTTGTAGTTAGACATGAGTGCTTATATTAATATTTTGGAGGTGAATTATGAGAAAAGCATTTTTCACAATTTTATTGTTATCAGTTGTCATCAGCGCTTTCGCTGAATGGACAATTGTACAAACATTCTCGATCCCTGAGGGTGCATCAGGTTTGGCCTGGGATGGCACCTATCTTTATTGTGGAATTTACGGAGCAAATGGAGATGAATTCTACCGAATTGATCCAATTAATGGAAGCTCTGAACTTCTATTTACCAACACCAATATCGGAGATTGTTTCGGTATGACCTGGGATGGTGCAAATCTCTGGATCACAGATCACGTTACCAGTCCATCCGTTCCTGCCACTGCTTATGAATTAGAGGTTATGTGCATAATGAAAGTGAGCAGGCAAAGCCTCAAATATGTTACAAGAATTTGCATAAGTTGACAGGAAGATTTTAGAACAAAAGAAGTAATTATGAAAAAAAATATTTGTCTTAAGAAAAATGGTTAACGAACTCT
>JAUSOT010000011.1 GCA_030656075.1 Candidatus Cloacimonadales bacterium | reverse complement strand
ATGTAGAAAAATATTATTATACCGATAGATTTCAGAAAGTATTGAGTAAAGACAAAAATCTTGCTAATATTTATAATAACATTGGTTTTGCTTATGCTATGAAAGATGAAATGGATAATGCGATTGAGTATTTCCAAAAAGCTCTGAAAATATGGCCGTCGTCCAAAAGAGCCAGTCAAGACCTTAAAACTGCTCTGGAAATTCAGAAGAGCAAAGCTTGATAGTTTTGAAAATAATATGGGAAATGATAAATGAAAATGAGATTTAGAGAATTGTTATGTTTGTTTATTTTCACATTGATTCTCAACTCCTGCGGACATCGCAAAAATCCTACTGGCGGAGAAAAAGATACAATCAATCCTGAAATTATCTCCATCACACCAGATGAATTTTCAAATCTTGCAAAACGCAATATTGAGGTTGTGTTTTCCAAACCGATCGAACGCAGCACAATTTACAGTGGACTTTACATTTATCCTCCCATTCAAAAAAAGAAATTTAAATGGGATAAAAATATTCTAACTATCAGAATAATGGAGGAATTGGAAGAGGACACAAATTATTTTGTAACATTCACGACCAGGATCAAGTGCGAACACGGCAACGAGCTTGACCAGGAATATACTTTTATCTATTCCAGTGGAAATCTATCCGAAAACAGGATAAGCGGCAGAATAGTTTTCGAAGATCCGGAAGACAGCAATCTTCCCGTTAAATGCACCCTGATGGCTGCGGATTCTACTTTTATTTTAAGCAGGAAAATCACAGCTTCCACTTTCGCCTTTGAAAACCTGAATAATATCGAACACATCATCGAAGCATATTGCGACAAAAACAAAAACAACAAATATGAATATGGCAAAGAACCATATTGTTATCTGCAAATTCCAGCCGAGAAATCCATATCCATCGATCTGGAAATGACTTATTCCGACACCTTGAATCCTGAACTGAAATCAGCCAAAGCGATCTGGAATAATCAGATCGAGATCATTTTTAGTGAGGTGGTTAGCGGATTGCAGGATTTGAGCTTGCACTCCACTGATTCCATTTCTAAACCACTTCAGATCATTACACAGGTTCTGAAAGAAGATCGAATTATGATACTTACCGAACCGATGGATTCCCTTAAATATGAAGCACGGATTATCGGTCTTACAGATAAGAAAAACAATACTGCCGATACTCTTTTCATTGTTTTAAACAGTAATGTTCTCATCGATTCAATTCCGCCAAAGATCATTTCCATCGAACCTCGTAATGGGGGAACAGTGCCTACAGATGAACCTGTCATCAAAATAACTTTTTCCGAGATTATTTTGATAGATAATTTTACAGCGAAATTAATCGAAGCAGAAAGCTCCCAGAAAATTCCCTTACAGGTTATCTCAGGGCATTCCGATTACTTCGAACTGAAACCCAGACAAAAACTTACGAATTACACAACGTATAATATTTCGATTGAAGTGAAAGACCAAAATGGCAACAAACTTCCTAAAACAAATACATCCAGCTTCATTGTTATTATTCGATAAATTAGCATTGCAGGTAAGTTTGTTTTACTCGAGTTTTAAAATTCTTGACATTATGAATCCTGTTCAGTCATTTGACAAATGTTGTGTGAAAATAAGTGAAGATAATAGAGTGTGTTAATGTCGAAAATATGGTTTTGAATAATGAATGATTAAAAACTACAAACTTAAAGGAGAGAAAATGAAGAAGATTTTTTGCGTTTCGGTTGTGTTATTGATTTCAATTGGACTTTTTGCTAATGGTTTGAGCTTGAACAGCATCGGTCCAAGAGCTTTGGGAATGGGCGGTGCTTTTGTTGGGCTGGCTGATGACGGATCTGCGATCTATTGGAATCCGGCAGGTTTAGCGGGACAGGCAAGTGGGATCAATATTTCTGGCGTGGACATTATTCCTTTTGGTAATTACAAATATGATGCTGCGGGAGTTGATGCTGATCAAGTCAAAAATAATTATGCCAGCCCAGACGTATTTGCAAGTTATTCGATGGGAAAAATGGCTTTTGGTTTGGGGCTTTATGTGCCAGCCGGTTTGGGCGCTGAGTATGAAGGAGAAGATTTACAAGCTTTCACTGCGATTCCAGGCGCTTATGCCGGTGATCCAAACATAGAATGGATGTCCTTGATCGGGGTTGTCAGCATTTCCCCTTCATTTGCCTATCAAGTTACTGATAAATGGACTTTGGGTGTTGCCGGAAACGTTTATTATGGAATGTTCGACATGAAACGATTTGGCGCTAATCTTCCTGATGGCACAGGCGGATATACTTCCTATCAGTATGATGAATCTTCCACAGGTTTAGGATACGGAGCTACAATTGGAACTATGTATAAATTCTCAGATAAAGTTAATCTTGGTTTCACTTATCGTTCACCTGTAACTGTGAACATGAGCGGTACTGCTGAAAATGGTGCTATGCCACTGATAGCTGGTTCGATGGGTATGGTGGCAGCGTGTGAATCTGACTTTGACCGAGAAGTGACCTGGCCAACCTGGATTGCCGGCGGTATTGCCTGTACTCCCACCGATAAACTGACTTTAACATTTGATTTGCAATGGAGTGATTGGAAAGCTTTGGATAAACTTGTAACTGAATATGATGATCTTACTTGGGCAACCATTCTCGGTGTTTCCGGTGATAATGAATTCATTCTTAACTGGGAAAGTAAAACTCAGGTGAGATTGGGAATGGAGTATAAAGTAAAGCCTTGTTTTTCTCTTCGTTCAGGCTGGTATTATGATCCTGCGCCTGCACCGGATGAAACCTTGAATATTCTGTTTCCATCGGGAACATATTCAGTTGTAACAGGTGGATGTGGCTATATGTTGGGCAATTTCTCATTAGATTTTGGAACCGAATATCTCTTTGGTGCTGAAAGAAACGTTGCTGCTGCTGAACATAATATGCCGGGAAAACATAGTATCGATATATTTGCTTTTGCTTTGGGAGTTGGTTACAAATTCTAAATTAAAAACATAATCAATATAAAAGCCCTGCTGATGCGGGGCTTTCTTTTTAGAGCACATCCCCCAGAAAAAGCATAAATAGTTGTAGCATCACCATGTTGAAATAAAATGAGTTAAGGTGACAAAAAAGTAATTGATAAGAAATGCTTCTTCTATATATATTTGTTCAACAAAGTCGGTCAATATAGAAAATCCGCAAATTACCTTATACGAAAAAATCCTTGCATTTGAGTGTGTTATGGTTTTGAAAGATTTCAGGGATGCATGAAAACAAAAATAAAATTGACAAATATTCGAATTAAATATTTCTCGACCACAGAACGTTAGCGTTCGGGAAATAGGAGGTGTATTTGAAAGATAATCCAAAGAAACAAATCATCACACAGGTTGCTCAAAACATATTTTCCAGAAATGGTTTGTTAAAAACAACTGTCGATGAAATTGCCAAAGCAGCTCGAATGGGAAAAGCTTCTTTATATCATTATTTCCAAAGCAAAGAGGAGATATTCAAAGATGTCGTTGAACAAGAAAATAGATTCCTGAAAGAAAAGATCAGAGAAGCAATTATAAATGAAGATACTCCTCAAAAGAAAATGAAAACCTACATTTTAAAGAAAATGGAATACCTCAAAGAACTTGCAAATATCCACAGTGCGCTTAAAGATGAATATTTGGAACATTACGCTTTCATCGAAAAAATTCGGGAAAAGAACAGCCGGGAAGAATTGTTTACTATCCGGGAAATATTGCAGGATGGTGAAGATAAAGGAATTTTCGAGATAAATGATATAGAACTTACAGCTTTTGCAATTGTCTCTGCTTTAAAAGGCTTGGAATATCCGTGGTCGATAAATATTTCTTTCCCTGAAATTGAATCAAATATCGATAAACTCCTGGAAATTCTTTTTAATGGTATTGTGAAAAGATGATTTTTTTTCTAGAAAACCCGAACAATAAGCAAAAATATTCGAATAACAGGTAAAATAGAAATAGTGAAAAATAGCCATAATGAAATAGGAATTGTAGGTACCGGCTTTTATGTACCGGAAAAGATCATGACAAACTATGATCTTGAGAAAATTGTAGATACTACCGATGAATGGATAAGAACTAGAACAGGTATAGAAGAAAGACGTATAGCAAATGTTGAAGAAGCAACCTCCGATTTAGCCACAAAAGCTGGTTTAAAAGCATTACAAAATACAAATATACCTCCCGAAGAAATTGATTTATTAATTATTGCTACTCATTTCCCAGATTACCATTTCCCTTCTACTTCTTGCATTACGCAAAATAAACTTGGCTTAACAAATGCCGTTTGCTTCGATTTATCTGCTGCTTGTTCGGGTTCAATTTATTCACTGTTTGTGGCAGAATCTATGCTGAAAAACAGTAATTATAATACTGCTATGATAATAGGGTCTGAGATATTTTCGCGGACTGTTGATTGGGAAGATAGAGATACATGTGTTTTATTTGGTGATGGGGCAGGTGCAATTATCATCAAAAAAGATCAGATAGGAAAGAAAATAATTTCATTCAATTTTGGTTCTGATGGTTCTGGTGCCGATTTACTTAAAATACCTGCTGGTGGTTCTAAGTTACCTACATCAATCAAAACTCTCGAGCAAAAACAACACTTCATAAAAATGGAAGGAAAAAAAGTTTATAAATTTGCTAAAAAGATGATGGTTGATTCTGTTATTCAGGCATTAGATGAAGTAGATTTAACAAGAAAGGATATAGATCTTCTCATTCCTCATCAGGCAAATATTCGTATTTTAAAAGCTGTTGCAAAAAAACTACATCTGCCGATAGAAAAAATAATGATCAATCTGGAAAAATATGGAAATACTTCTGCAGCTTCAATTCCCATCGCATTAGATGAAGCAATATCACAAGGTAAGATCAACAAAGGTGATATTGTTGTTCTAACAGCTTTTGGAGCTGGCTTAACCTGGGGGGCAATAGTTATTAGGTGGTAAATATGAAAATAATTATTAAAGAAGTAAAAAGCAAAAAATCTCTTAAAAAATTCGTGGCTTTTCCCTATAAATTATATAAAGAAAACAAATACTGGATTCCCCAATTAATAAAAGACGAGATGAAACTTTTTCAAAAAGATAAGAACCCTGCTTTTGAGTTCTGCGATGCTAAGTTATGGCTTGCTTATCAAAATGAAAAAATTGTCGGTAGAATTGTCGATTTTATCAATTATCGTTTCATAGAAAAATGGCAGGATAAATACTGTCGTTTTGGCTGGATAGATTTTATTGATGATGAAAATGTTTCAAAATCACTTCTAAATACTGTAGAAAATTGGGCAAAAGAAAATGGTATGGTTGCAGTTCATGGTCCCCTTGGTTTCACAGATCTCGATCCTGAAGGTATGCTCATAGAAGGCTTTGAAGAATTGGGCACAATTGCCACTATTTTCAATTATCCCTACTATCCCGAACATCTTAAAAAGTTGGGTTATCAAAAAGATGCCGATTGGATTGAATATGAAATTAAAGTTCCTGATAAAGTTCCGGAAAAAATTGAACGAATTTCAAGAGTTGTTTTAATAAAGAATAAATTAAAAATACTAAAAGCTGCCAATTTGAAAGAAATGAAACCATATTTAAAAGATATGTTCCATGTTTTGAACACAGCTTATGAAGAACTTTATGGTTTCGTTCCCTTAACCGAAAAGCAGATTCAATCTTATATCAAACAATACATAAGTTTTGCCAATCCTGATCTGATCAGTATTATCCTGGATGAAAATAATAAAGTAGCAGCTTTTGGTTTAACATTTCCATCACTTTCTAAATCTTTCCAAAAAGCAAGAGGTAAGTTATTTCCGTTTGGTTTTATTCATATTCTTAAAGCTCTGAGAAAAAACAACCTGATCGATCTGTATCTCGTTGCTGTTCGTCCTGATCTGCAAGGCAAGGGTGTTAATGCTCTTCTCTTTAATGAACTTATTAAAATTTATATCGATCATAAATTCGAGAAGGCAGAAAGTAACCCGGAACTTGAGACCAACACCAAAGTTCAGGCTCAATGGAAATATTTTGATCGAAGACAGCATAAAAGAAGAAGATGCTTCATTAAATATTTAAATAGTAATTAGGAGGAAAAATGAAAAATGCAACAGAATTGCTTATGATATATCGCATTGGGCAGATTATTGGAATAATTTCAATAATAGCATTTGTTAATTATGTATTAAAAAAGTTAAATAGTGAATTATTTGATGTTAATTTCTTTTAGTATCTTTAACAAACAAAATAGTTGAGAGACAATATAAATAAAAAATAAAAATAGTTAGGAGTATAAATGAAAAAAGTAGCCGAACTTGTAATCAAATTTCGTATCGGAATAATTATTGGAACCATTTTACTAACACTTTTCTTCGGATATTCTTTGAAAGATTTAACTATAAATCCGGATATCGTCAGTTATTTCCCGAAAGATGATCCGGTTGTAGAGTTATTCAATTATATCGGAGAGGAATACGGAGGTAACCAAATTGCAATTATAGCAATTGAAGCGGATGAAATATTTCAGGAAGATATAATCCATAATATTCAGGAAATTACTTCGGACATCCAAATGCTCGATGGAGTTTCTTATGTAACGAGTATTACCAATGTGCTCAATATAAAAGACGATGAGTTCGGTGGAATAGAGATCGGAAAGCTAATAGATGAATATGAATTGCCTGAATCGCTTGAAGAACTGCAAGAGATAAAGGAATACACACTTTCAAAAGAGATGTATAAAGGTCGATTAATTTCTGAAGATTCTAAAACTTCGTTGATTGTTTGCCGTTTGGATGTGGAAGCGGATAAAATAAAAACAGCACATCAAATAAAAGAAATTATCAACAAGAAAGATCTGACAGCCAAAGTCTTTTATGGTGGTATTCCATTCCAACTAATAGATTTAAGCGATATTATGCTCAATGATATAAATGTCTTAATTCCAATTATTAGTATTTTGATAATTTTGGCTTTATTTTTTAGTTTTCGCTCTTTCAGAGGAGTTATTCTACCACTTCTTTCCGTTGCTTTCAGCACGATCTGGACTTTGGGAGTAATGAGCCTTCTTAATATTCCTCTCACAGTGATCTCAAATATTATTCCTGTGATCCTGATGGCGGTGGGCAGTGCTTACAGCATCCACGTAATAAACAAATTTAATGAAAGCGTCGTATCGAATGAAAACCGAATTGAACAATCCAAAAAGGCTTTGGGTGAAATATCAATACCTGTTTTATTGGCTTCTATCACGACTGTCGTTGGTTTTGCTGCTTTTGTTTTTGGTGCATATTTGGATATGATAAGAGATTTTGGTCTTTTTTCAGGTTTAGGTATTTTTTTTGCATTTGTTATTTCTATTACTTTTGTTCCCTCAATTCTTTCAATTATACCTGTTATTAAAACATCATCAAAAAATGAAACAAACAATAAAAAAGGTATCATTTTGTTTATGGATAAAATCGGAGTTTTCGTTCTTAAAAATGAAAGAATTATAATTATCTGCGGCATCTTGTTTTTTGTTATCTGTATTCTGGGAATACCAAAAATACAAAGAAGTGTAGATATGTTGGATTATTTTAAGAAAGGGACGAATATCCGATTAACCGAAAGAATGATGGAACACAAATTCGGTGGTTCGATTCCTATCCAAATTCTTGTAAAAGGTGACATCCAAGATCCTGTTGTTTTGAGCGAAATGAAAAAATTTGAAGATTTTCTAAATGGACAAGGTGATGTGAAAAATCCTCAATCTATCGCTGATCTGATAGAAGAAATGAACGATGTTATGGGTGATGGAAAAGTCATTCCAGACAGTAGAGAGAAAATCACAAACCTTTGGTTTCTTTTGGAAGGTGAAGATGTTATGAGTCAGTTGGTAAATTCCGATTATACGGAAGCGGTAATACAAGCGACCATCGTATCTGTAAATTCAAAGCGCATAAAGCAATTGGTTAATGATATTAAAACTTATTTAGATGGAATGAGTAGCTCGGACTTTACTTTTACTCAAACGGGAATGCACATAATTTATTATAAGTTAGACGACAGTATAATGAAAAGTCAAGTGCAAAGCCTTATCATTGCCTTAATTTTAATATTTCTTATTATGATGTTCCAGATGCATTCCGTAAGCGGTGGTTTAATGGGATTAATTCCAATATTTTTTACACTGGCAAGCATCTTTGGTGTGATGGGATATTTCAAAATTCCTCTCGATATCGCTACTGTTCTTGTAGGCAGTATTTCCATTGGAATTGGAATAGATTACTCGATCCATTTTATAAATCGCTTCAAAAAGGAATTTCAGCAAAATCACAACGAATTAGAAGCATTAAGTAAAACTTTGGAAACTACCGGCAGAGCAATCGTTATCAATGTGATTACCGTTATGCTGGGGTTTCTTGTGTTAATTTTTGCAAATCTGATTCCTTTACAGCGGTTTGGAATTCTGGTTGCGATTACAATGATCGGATCGGGAATCGGAGCGATAACCTTATTGCCTGCTGTTATACTTATTACCAAAGCAAAATTTGTTGGTGATTGGTCGGAAATAAAAAATGGGATATTCGATAAAACCAACTCCGTTATTAAAAAAACAAAATTGAAAAAATAAAAAGGAGATCGTTTGCTAACGCAAGCCGACTCTTAAAAGGAGACTAAAATGAAAAAAATTATTCAAAGGTCATTATTCCTTTTGCTTATTAGTTTATTCTTTGCATCATTATGGGCAGAAGAAATTCAACTTACAGCCGTTCAAATACTGGGAAAAGCTGACGATGTTATCAATGCACCCCAAGATCAGGATTTGAAAATTAAACTTATCTTGATCGATAAAAAGGGAAAAGAAAAAGTTCGTGAAATGAGTATGCTCCAAAAAGGTAGCGATAAAAGATTAGTTAAATTTCTTTCACCTGCCGATCAAAAAGGAATTGCCTTTCTTTCTCTTCCCGACGACGTGATGTATCTTTATATGCCGGCATTTAAAAAAATTAGAAGAATTGCTTCCCATGTTAAAAACACAAAATTTGCAGGAACCGATTTTACTTATGAAGATATGGAAGCAGTTCGATATTCCGATAAATATATTCCTGAATTTATCGAGAAAAAAGATAATCATTTCCTGCTTCAACTTACACCCAAAGAAGGGATAAAAACTGATTATGCCAAACTGATTATGTGGGTTAGAGAAGATAATTTCTATATCACAAAAATCGAACATTATAACAGAGGTGACAAACTTTTTAAAATAATGATTAGAGATAAAATTGAAAAAATCGGTGAATATTGGTTGGCAAGGGAAAGCGAAATGCAGGACTTGAAATCGAAACATACAACAAAAATGATTATTGAAGAAGTTAAATTAGATTCAGAAGTTTCTGATGATAAATTCACAAAAAGGAATCTGGAAAAATGAAAATAAATTATCTGATATTTATGGCAGTAATATTGTTAATTTTAGGTTTTTCGGTTTTAAATGCGGAACCGTCAATTGATTTGAACGGATATTTCCAAACTGATAATCGTATGCTTATCAAAGATGATCATAATTTTTCCTGGCACGAATATCGGTTAGATATCCAATTAGAGGCATATCCTTCTGATAAAACTCATTTTTTCTCTGAAGTCTGGCTTAGGACTATTGGAAAATCCAACATTCAGGCAAGTTCCGATTTATCCGACAAAGAAAAAATAGTATCTTCAAATCTGTATTTCAAAGAAGCATATCTTGACATCTATGGTTTTCTTTGCAAAGACCTTGATGTAAGAATCGGAAGACAACGGATAACTTGGGGAACTGCTGATAAATTAAATCCTACCGACAATCTGAATCCTGATGATTTGGAAGATATGTGGGATTTTGGAAGACATTTAAGCTCAGATGGTTTGCAGGCAACTTATTATCTCGGTGATTATGAATTATCTGCTGTTTATATTCCGAAATTTACTCCTACAGTATTGCCGGGTGGTGTGTGGGCAACTGCTTTATCTCCTTCTTTTGATTTGCCGACAGGTCTCGTTTTAAGAAATTATTCTGACCAAATCATTATGCCCGAAAATAACCTGAAAGCGCAATCAATTATCGGAACCAAGTTTTCAGGAAATCTTTTCAATTATGATTTGTCTGTAAGTTATATTTACGGCAGAGACTATCTTCCGTTAATAAATAAAGCGAAATTCACACCTGTAGATGCTTTCGGAACTATCGATATTTCAGCAGAAATGATTTTCCCGAGAATGCATATTGCCGGTTTCGATCTCGCTGGAGCTTTGGGAAATATCGGTATCTGGGCAGAAACCGCGGTCTTCTTCCCGGAAGAAATTATGCTTTCTACAGATCTGTCGGAATTAGGATTGGGAATCCAGGAATCCGTTGCTCTCGAAAACGAACCTTACATCAAATATGTTTTCGGTGGTGATTATACTTTCACAAATGGTATTTATATTAATGTTCAATATCTGCACGGCTTCATTCACGAATGCGGAACTGACAGTTTAGAGGATTATCTGATGTTTGGGCTGGAGAAAAAATTCTTTGAAGATAAATTGAAAATTATGCCTTTGAACGGCGGTCTGGAAATAAAAGATTTTAATGATTTCAAAGAAAATTATGCTGTTATTTATACACCAGAGATCACATACTATCCTTATGATAATGTTGAACTGATTTTGGGAACTCATATTATAGATGGAAAAGAATCCTCTACTTTTGGAAAAATGAATGACAGCGATGATCTTTATTTCAAAGCAAAAGTAAGTTTTTAAAATATTTATTATGACATTTATGAGAATTATATTAAGGAGTGTCTTTAAATGCAAAAATATTCTTCAGTTTTACTTCAACTAAAAGGTGAACCGGGATGGAAAGAGTTTAATTTGCCTGCAACTTATGGTGATGGACGCTCTTTTGTGATGGGCGATAATTCCGGTAAAAGACTAACTGTAAGATATTTTGTTCGAGAAAGTGATAACAGATTTTTTGCGAAAATTTTTTTTGGTTCTGCCACGCAAGGACCTCCCGGATATGCTCACGGAGGAAGCATTGCAGCAGTACTTGATGAAGCAATGGGATTTGCTGCCTGGATCACAGGACAAACAGTTGTTGCTGCAAAACTATGTGTGGATTATAAAAAGATGCTTCCACTCAAGACGATTGCTACTATTGAAGCTTGGATCGATTCCATAAAAGGAAGAAAAGTTATTACAAAGAGTAAAATATATGATGAAAATGGCACAACATTTTCTAAAGCGGAAGGACTATACATTAATATACCAAAAGAAAGATTTAGAGATATTTTGAATTATAGAGATAAATTCAAGACTTAATGGAAAAATAAAAAGCTTATAAAGGGAATGCTAAATGACAATTACTGAAAAAAATATTAGCAAACTTAAAAAAAACTCTGAATAGAAAGATTATGTTACATAAGTTTATTTTTCTAGCTATTTTTGGCATTGCCATGGCTCATCTGGAAGGAGTAGTTGTATTTTATCTTCGTAAAGCTCTCGATTTTAATGAAAAAGGTTCTAATATAAATTTTATCCAGCAATTTCCTAAAAAATATCTTCTCATCGAAAGAACCAGAGAAGCTGCTACAATAATTATGCTTGTTGTATTAGCTGTTCTTGTTGGAAATAATTTGTTTGATATGATCATCGTATTCCTCTGGACATTTGCTTTTTGGGATTTGTTTTATTATGTTTCACTTTATGTTTTGATCAAATGGCCGGATAATCTTAAAACAATCGATGTTCTTTTTCTTATTCCCAAACCCTGGATTGCTCCGGTTTGGTTTCCTATAAGTATCTCATCGATAACGATTCTTTCTATTTTGACATATCTATTTTTATCTTGAGGAAAGACCAATTATGATTATTGAAGATTAAAGGTGAACTTTATAATGAACATAGAAGATGAAACCGTTCATGTGCTCGAATTACTAAAAAAATATGGTTATCATTCTCAGTCATACAACATCCTGCGCAGCGATAAATCATATTTCTTTTCTTCTTCCGATATCGATGGTGTAATCGCTTATGTTGTAAAAGCAAATGTTGCGATGGCTGCGGCTGACCCGGTATGCGATCCTTCCAATATTCACTCGTTTGTTACTGAATTCAAAGTGTTCTGTAAAGAACGAAAATTGCTGTGTTGTTTTCAATCTATCACAGAACGGTGCAAGGATATTCTGGAAGAGATGGACTTTGGTTTGATCAAAATTGGAGAAGAACCGATCTTTGATTTAGAAAATTTTTCATTGGAAGGAAGTAAGTTTCGAGGTTTACGCAAAAATATTAATCAAGCGAAAAAGCAAGGTTTGGAAATTGTGGAATATCATCCTCTTTTAAAAAGACGACCGGAATGGGAAAAGGATATGGAAGAACTTTCCGCCATCTGGAAGAAATTTAAAGGTTCCGGAGAATTTTCTTTCCTGATTGGTGAGCCTGCTCTGAATGATCCGAAAGAGAGGAAATATTTCCTGGCATTGATAGGCAACAAAGTTGAAGCTTTCGTAGTTTGTACTCCCGTTTACACGAGAAACGGAATCTATTTCGATGTGATGCGTCGCCAGGAAAAGACTCTTAATGGAATGCCGCAACTATTATTTACAGAGTCTTTTCGCATTTTAAAAGAGCAAGGTTACACAATGGCAACGCTTGGAACTGCTCCGCTTTCCTACGAACATACAACCGATTTGGATCAAAGTCGCATCATTAAAGCAGCACTCAAATTAGCGTTTAATCGTCTGGGATATTTCTATAAATTCAAACCTCTTTATAAATTTAAAAAGCAATTCGGACCAACTTCATGGGAAGGTCGTTACCTGGCATTTTCTCCTTCTCGTTTCAATCCCGTTATTCTGTATGCTCTTCTGAAAGTTTATGATCCGAGCAGTGTAACCAAAATACTTTTATACCAGTTAATTTCCGCTTGGGAAAGTATTAATAAAATCAAAGATGGAACCGTTGATTTTATAGGATCTACTTCAGGAAATGTGATTAAAGGGATCAAAGGAACAAGACATAAAGCAGTAGAAACAACCAAAAAACAAGTCACTAAGTTGTTGAAGTAATGAATCATTCAAAAATTTATTTTCTTCCGGATGGTGAAGAAATCGATCTTTCAAAGATTAAGAGTATTGGTACTTTGAAAAGTGTAAGATCCATAGATTTTAAAAGTTTAGGATATTGGTATTTTACTATTGTTTTCAAAGACGGAACTTTAAAAGAAATACAAGAAGGTTACTTTTATCGTGACTGGGGGAAAGCAAAAATTGAATTACAATTGATCAGAGATGAAATATGTCTGCTCTTCATAAACCATTGAAATGAATATTTTGAAATAGTTGGTCTAATCTTCCCACGAATAAAGAGGCTGTGTGACAATGAAACATCTTTTATGAATTAATGCACCATAAAGTTTCATTATTTTTCAGGAGATGCGTGTTTTTTAGCAGTTGACAATGAATCGTCATTTTTCTAGAAGTCATTTCATGTTAAATGAGAATATTAGATTCATCCGGAAAAGCTTTAGAATTCCGAGATTGATAAATGCGATCAAAGTGTATTTATCGTATTTTCTATCTTTAATATTTAGGAAAACCATTTATTGGGGTTCACCGCCGATCGTGATGATCGAACCCACCAACATCTGCAACCTGAAATGTCCATTATGCCCGACTGGAAATAACACTCTGAAGCGGTCAAAAGGATTTATGAGTTTCGATGTCTTTAAGAAGATAATAGATGAAATTCGATCTACAGCTTTCATGATTGTGCTGTGGAATCAAGGAGAGCCGTATCTGAACAAAGATTTTTCCAAAATGGTGAAATACGCTTCGGATAGAGGTTTGTTCACACTTGTTTCTACTAACGGGAATATAGATTTCGAGGCAGAGGAAATAGTGAATTCCGGTCTGGATTCGATGATAATTTCACTTGATGGCACAACTCAGGAAACCTATAATAAATATCGCGTGAATGGTGAATTGAAGAAGATAATCGAAAATGTGCGGAAGCTTATTGCGGCCAGAAAAAAACTTAATAAAAGAAACCCCCTTTTGCGCTGGCAATTTTTGGTGATGAAACACAACGAACATGAAATTGATGAGATCAAAAAAATAGCCTCCGAACTGGAAGTTGATAATCTGGAACTAAAAAGTTTGCAGATTTATTCTAAAGATGACATCAAGAATTTCCTCCCCGAAAATCCGAAATATCGCAGATATAAAGTTAGCGGGGATAATTTCGAACTGAAATTCGGCATCAAAAATCGCTGCCGCCGCATCTGGACAAATGCCGTTGTTAATTGGGATGGAGAAGTTGCGATCTGCTGTTTTGATAAGGACGGAGATTTCAAAATCGGAAACGTGCAGGATTCGAGTTTAAATAAGCTTTGGAAAAGCGCTGCGGTTAAAAAAATCCGTCAGCAAATTCTAACGGATCGTAAACAAATACCGATCTGCCGCAATTGCCTGGAAGGCGTGAAGATCAAATTGGAAGAAACTAAGATCAACCGTTGATTAATAATTTATTTCTTTTTCTTCAAAAATAAAATCAAACCGACTATAGCAGGAAGCACTGAATTAAATAAGAAAATTGTTAAAGTTACCGCTACGGCAATTTCCGAAGAAATTGAATATTTCGAGAAAACTTCAATGGCAAATTTCTCTCGCAATCCCAAACCGGCAAAAGTTATTGGGATAAGATTGGATGAGAGAATCAAGGGAATGGAAATAATAGCAGAATAAATATGAAAAGGACGGAACACATTTACCAGAATAAAATACTGAAAAATTGTGATAAACATATAAATAATCTGCATCACGCTGATGTTTGGTAATATTCTAATATATTCGAGGAAATACTTTTCAATACTTTCAATACGATTTAAATGCTTGAACCAATAAATTAGAAGAGGAAGGATAATTACAAAAACAAAAACTGCAATCGGGATAGATATATTGATTTTTCTGAAATAAAAGATCGCTGCAAAACTGGCAAAAAGCAGGTTTATCCATGTTTGGAAAAACTTCTCAACACCAACCGACATAAATGTATGAGATTTTGAATTATTAATAAAGAAGGCTTTCCCTGCAGCTCCAATTCCTCCCGGTATCAAAAGGCTGAGAGAATGTCCTATCATGTGGGATTTGAATATCTCTGATGGTTTAGGTTTATATTCCGGGTTGATCATGAGATAATTTCCCCAATTTTTATATTCGATAAAGATCTTTATTGTAGTTGTTATCAGCAGTACAGCAATTACTGAAATTTTGATTTGACTGAAAGAGTGAAATAAAACCTGAAAATCGATCTTACGAAATACAAAATAGAGAATTGTGATCGTGACGATGATCTTCAGAAAAAAAACAAATCTACTCTTTAATATCTTTTTCATAAACTCACTTAACTTTTTTTATTAAAGTACATTAATTTTGAATGATAGTTTTAGTCAAATTTTAGCTTCTTGTTCTTTCCATTGCCAGGAAGAGAGCATCCCCCAAATTGAATAAATAATTACAAAATAAGGATATATCAATAAATAAAATAAATCGGTTAGTCTGAATTTGAAATTGTGCTTGAGTAAATTGCAAATCCAGAAAAACAACAAACTCTCAAAATATAACAGCAAAAAATTCCAGGCTTTAAATGCGATAACATAAACCGGAAACGATAAATAAAACAGTAAGATCAAAAATGAAAATACTTTGATTGTCGGTGCAGATATCCTGGCTTTGCCGTATTTTCGTTTATAATTGTTGCTGCTTTGCTCACTGGTCCTGGTAATCACGTGATTATGGTGATTATAAGCGATTTTATGACGAGTCTTTTGGATCAACTGAAGCAGCAATTTATCATCTCCTGCCGTGTGAGATTTGATCTTTTCATAACCTCCTACTTCTTCAAAAACCGATTTTTTTACACACATATTTCCACCGGCTGCTGTAAAAGGAAAACCAAGGTTTGTCGTTGTTGCAAAAAGAGCAAAAGAAAACTGAGTGCAGAAGCGACGAAAAGAAGAAGCATTCTTTTCCGAATAAATTCCGATAACCATTCCGGTATCGTCAGCGATAAATTGGTTGTAACCGTTCATCCACTCGGGAGTTGGAACGCAATCGGCATCGGTGAAAAGCAGGAAATCATATTTTGCATTTTCCGCTGCTTTTTTCAAAGCCGCCTTTTTCCCTTTGTATTCAGCGCTCTTTTCCTGCAAAAGGAAACAATGTGCATAGGATTTTAACGAGCAAAATCCCTCTATCATGACAGGTGATCGATCCGATGAAGCATCATCAACTATAATTATCTCAAATTTATCTGTAGGATAATTCAATTTATGCAAAGATTTAAAAAGTTCCGGCAGATTTTCTTGTTCGTTCCGGCAGGCAATTAAAATGGAAAAACTATTTTGTTTTATAATTTTCACCTTCCAATTTCTGAACATTCCCAATCCTAAAACGATCAGGATTGTGCAACCCAAATATATTATGATCTGCATCAATAACTTGCCTGATAGCTGATACTTAACTCTTTTTCAATATCTGCTTCGTCGATTTGCAGGGCAGAAATACCGACTCTAAGGCGGTGATGTGATAGCGGTTTCCAGTCCACGATGAATTTTGCTCGTTTATAGTCGGTGATATTGCCTTCCAACCAACTGGCAGAATCGCTGGGACGGCTATCATAGTTTATGCTGAAATCATTTCCCACACTGCCTTGACGAGTGAATGATGTATGCAAATTCCCGCTCAGATTTCTTTTGAATTCCCAGTTGATTTCCAGAGCAAAATTCAATAGATTGCTGCCCAACGGGAAACCCAACCCTACATCATCATTGGAGAATTTGTTCTGAATATATTTATGTGTGTAGAGCCAGGGACGAATTGCAGTGAATTCCATAGTAATACGATTGTTTTTATTTCTATCAAATTGATAGGAATTTCCGATCTGCACAGCATATTTATTTCCCCACCAATTTCCAAAAAATTTACTTTTGGAAAATTCATCGAAGATTGCATTCGTATAGATCAGATCTCTTTTGAAAGGACGAAAGTTAAATCCTGCGAAAATAAAAACGTTATCACGATCACTTAGATTATGCTCGGTTCCTCGCCAGTAAGTGAATGGTATCAAGTAACTTGGATCAATACTTCGATCTCCATAAACAACATGTTCTCCCCAGAAAAGCTCAAAATCATCATTTGGTTTCCAGCCAAATTTATGAACAGCGAGATATTTATCAGGATAATCTTTGTAATCTGCCAAGGTGCTGTCGGCGATTAATGAAGCATGTAAAAAATGAACGTAGAATTTACTGAAATCGAATTTTGTAGCAAAATAACCGTAATCGTTACAATCATCATTTAAGATGATGCTGCCGCCGATATTATTGCCGATCTCGTATTTTCCGCGTCCAATTGCAGCCGACCAATATGGTTTAATTTGATAAAGCAGTTTCCCGCTCACATTATCGAGATAAACTTGGGTGCTGTCATCCGAACGTTGCGTCCAACTATCTTTCAGGGATGATTGATCTATATATTCTTCATCGCCGCTGAAATGGCCAGCCCAGAAATTGGTGTAAAAAAATAATTTATCTTCAATATCGCCGCTCAGTTTTATCCCATAATATAGAAAATCATAATATTGATCAGAATTAGAAAAATAATCATACCCGGTGACCAGTTTAAAATCAAAACCGGAATTCATTGGTTTTTTTTGAGATTGAAGATAATTACGTGTTTCCAAAGAAAGGTCTAAATCATCTTGAAAATTAATATCTTTCATTTTCTTTTTTGAATGATAACTTAAAAAACTCGATTTTTTTTCGGTCGAAGTAAAAAATTCCGAGAAAGCAGATTTGAAGTTTGGCCAATTCTGCAAGGCAAAATACGATTCTGAATTTGAATGATTTTCTTTTGCATCAAGTGGAATCTCGATTTGTTCCCGGTTCTCTTCCAAAATAGAAGAATAATTTTTTGAGGTTATTTCCGGAGTTTCCCAAGCAATGTCGATGATATCCGCAGAGACTGAAAAGACAAACAACATTAAAACAAAGAGCAGATTTATTTTTTTCATAACTTCATTCCTTTTATAAAAATCACCCGTAGAAACAGATTTGGTCTTGTTTATGTCAAGCGAAAAGAGTGAAGCCGTTCTTTTCGAAGTTGATCATTATGCAAGCAAGTTGGTTCAATCGTCCCGATGGAATCAGATGTTTGTTCGGATCGTCCCGATCCATTTAGAGTTATATCGCTGGTTCATTAATTCTTTTCAGGCTGGGAAAAAGTCGGAAAGGGGATTTCCAGATTTTTAAGATTTTTGGGATAATTATGTTTTTTCCGCGGGAGCGGAGAAGTGTCATTCCAACGCAGTAGCATTGTAACGAGAATTTAATGAAAAAGATTTCTAATTGAAAATCAGATTTATGATGTACGATATGCAAGCAAGTTGGTTCAATCGTCCCGATGGAATCAGATGTTTGTTCGGATCGTCCCGATCCATTTAGAATTATATCGCTGGTTCATTAATCCTTATTCAGGCTGGGAAAAAGTCGGAAAGGGGATTTCCAGATTTTTAAGTTTTTTGGGATAATTATGTTTTTTCCGCGGGAGCGGAGAAATGTCATTCCAACGCGGGAGCATTGGAACGAGAATTTAATGAAAAATATTTCTAATTGAAAATCAGATTTTTGATGTACGATATGAGATTTTAAATGTGATCTGAGAAAACTCTTCCCTGTTAAGGGGAGATACGGCTTTAGCCGTAGAGGGGTTAGAATTTTTGCAACTGCTTTACTGGACGAACGCAAAAAACCAGAGCAGATTTGCTGATACTGACGTTATTAAATCCTCTTGCTTGACAGTTATTTGATATTTCCTTTTTTCAGCTTGTTCAATGGGAAGTGGAAAATATTTAGGATTAAATCAATTTCCGTATCTCAAAGGGATGTAATTAAAGGTGGTTTGAAAATACGATGAACATGAAAGATATAGATTTTTATTATAATAAGTTTAAATCCGGACAGGATAAATTCTATGAATTGATGCAGAAGAGAGTACGGGAAATTCTGCTTGTCGCGCCTTTTTATGATGCCTATATCTTCGAGCAGGATGGCCGGCTTTCCGAGCAGATCTTCGGTGAATACATGCAGCTAAACCTGAGCACTGCTCCCCGCATTACCAGTGTGCCTACCGATCAACAAGCCTTTGAACTGCTGAACGAAAAAAAATTCGATCTGGTGATAACGATGATGCGGATCGGCGATATAACACCGTTTGAATTGAGTAAAAAAGTGAAACAACTCTACCCGGAACTGCCGGTTCTGCTTTTGTTGAATGTGGCAGGTGACCTGGCACTGATCGATAAAGATAGTCCTGAAATGCAGTATATCGATAACGTTTTCTATTGGAACGGAGACAGCAAAATATTTCTTTCCATGGTGAAATACCTGGAAGATAAATGGAATGTGGAAAATGATACTAAAGTTGGGCATGTCAGTGTTTTTCTGCTGGTGGAAGATTCCATCCAATATTATTCAAAATTTCATCCGCTGCTGTATTCTGTGATCCTGAAACAAACTCAGCGTTTGATTGGTGAAGAATTAAATGAAGTGAATAAACGCCAAAGGATGCGAGCCCGTCCCAAAGTGCTGCTCTGCAATTCCTATGAGGAAGCGGTGGAAACCTACGAGCGTTATCGAGATTATGTGAATGCAATTATATCGGATACGCGGTTTTACTGTGAGGGTAAACTCGATTCCCGGGCCGGCATAAAACTGATCAAATATGTGCAGCAGAGCGGTCGGGATTGTCCAATCATCTTACAATCTTCTGAAATTGAAAATGCTGGGATCGCAAAAGAACTCGACGTTTATTTTCTGCATAAAGATTCTAAAAACCTGCTTAATAATCTCAGTAGATTCATCATAGAAAATTTGGGTTTTGGTGATTTTGTTTTTCGCAGCCCGGAAGGAAAGGAAATTAATAGAGCTAATTCTCTGGAAGATTTTGTGAAGAAACTTCCATCGATCCCGGATGAATCTTTGCTTTACCATGGTCAGAGAAATCATTTTTCTTCCTGGCTGGTAGCTCATGGAGAATTCCACTTTGCCCGGAAATTGAAATCGAAAAAAGTAGAAGATTTCAAGGATGCATCCGAAATCAGAAATTTGCTCATTGAAACTTTTTATGAAGTGCGTTATCTGCACAACAAGGGTAAGATCATCAAGTTCGATCCTGAATATCTGGATGTGGAAGGCAGTGTAATTTCAATGGCGGAAGGCTCTTTTGGCGGTAAGGGAAGAAGTCTTTCTTTCTTGAATTATCTGCTCACTTTCATTGAGTATTCTGAAAATTATCGAAATGTGAAAGTGAAGATTCCCAGGACATTTATCATAGGAACCAGCGTGTTTGATGAGTTTATCAGAGCTAATGATCTGTTTGATTGGGTTGCAGATAAAACCGACGCAGAAATAAAAGAACATTTCATCCAATGTGAGCTTTCAAATGAAATAAAGATCATTCTGCGAAAATTCCTGAGGAAAATAAAATATCCCATCACAGTTCGTTCTTCCGGTTTGCTGGAAGATTCCCAATCCCAACCCTTTGCCGGTGTTTACGACACTTACATGATCCCAAACAACCATCCCGAGATCGAAATGCGCTTGAAGCATCTTACTGATGCAATCAAGCTGGTTTTTTCTTCTGTTTTTAAAAGCAGTGCCCGAAATTATATAGAAAGCATTAACTACAAACTGGAAGAAGAAAAAATGGCTATCGTTATCCAGGAAATTGTCGGACATGAAAGCCCTGAAAATCTGTTTTTTCCACTTTTCAGCGGGGTGGCACAATCCTACAATTTTTATCCTTCCACCGGCATGAAACACAGTGACGGCATAGCAGCTCTGGCAGCGGGTTTAGGTCGGGCAGTTGTGGATGGAGAAAGTGTTATGCACTTTTGTCCCAAATATCCCCGCATCGACTTGATGAACCCGAAAGATGTGGTAGCAACCAATCAAAAATATTTTTATGTTGTCGATCTTTCAACTTTCAAGCAAGGATTCATCAGCGATGAAGACTCATTTATTGAAAAAATCGATATTTCAGATGAATATTTGGAAAAGCATTTCAAACAACTGACCTCTGTTTGGGATTATCGGAACGATCGTTTTCTGGATGGAGATTCTATTTCCGGTCCGCGGGTAATTACTTTTCGTAACCTGTTATATTACAATAAATTTCCCCTGGCAGAAATCTTGAAAGATTTGCTGGAAATCGGAGAAATATCTTTTGGTGTGCCGGTTGAAATTGAATTTGCTGTCGAATTTAAACCTGAGAGCACTAAGTATATCGCTGAATTTAATCTTCTGCAGATCAGGCCTTTAGCGGTAAATCGGGAAAATATCAATGTCAAATTGGATAAGATAAACAGAGATGAACTTCTGCTGCTGACTTCCATAGGAATGGGTAATGGAATTATCAACGATATCCGGGATATTGTCTATGTTGATCCCGATAAATTCGATAATACACAGACGCTGCAGATTGTTGATGAAATAAACGAGATCAACGTTCTTTTGCAGCAAGAACAGCGGGAATATATTTTGATCGGACCGGGCCGGTGGGGATCGCGCGACAGGTTTTTGGGAATTCCGGTGCGCTGGGAGCAGATCAATAAAGCGCGCATCATTGTGGAAGCCAGCCTGAAGAATTTTACGGTGGAAGCTTCGCAGGGCAGTCATTTCTTTCACAACCTGGTGTCCATGAATGCCTGTTATTTCACAGTTTCACATTCATCGAGCACAGATTTTATTGATTGGGAATGGCTGAAAGCGCAGCCTTCCAAGCAAAAAGGTAAATATGTTTTTCACGTGGAATTGGAACATCCGGTCGAAGTGAAAACAGACGGTAAAACCGGGTATGCTACCGTGTCTAAATGTTAAAGAAGGTTTTTGTCTGAAAAAATCTTATAATTACTTGACAGCTATACCTATTAAACAAGTTTTCCAGTATAAAAAATAGAAAGAGGGTGGACATTATGAGTATGAAAGAATTTTTAGCTAACATTGAAGCAAAAAATCCAAACCAACCGGAATTCATGCAAGCCGTTTCAGAAGTTGTAGAATCGATCTGGCCGGTTTACGATGCAAATCCTGTTTACAAAGAAGCAAAAGTACTGGAAAGATTGATCGAGCCTGAACGTGTTATAATGTTTCGTATTTCCTGGGTAAAAGACAATGGCGAAGTTCAAGTTAACCGTGGTTATCGCATTCAATTCAATAGCGCAATAGGACCTTACAAAGGTGGATTGCGCCTTCATCCGAGTGTAAATTTAAGTATTCTTAAATTCCTTGGTTTTGAACAAATTTTGAAAAACAGTTTAACAACTCTGCCGATGGGTGGAGCAAAAGGCGGATCAGATTTCGATCCCAAAGGCAAATCCGACAATGAAGTTATGCGTTTCTGCCAAAGTTTCATGAGCGAATTGTTCCGTCATATTGGTGCTAATCTTGACGTTCCGGCCGGTGATATTGGAACTGGAGGAAGAGAGATCGGTTATATGTTCGGTCAATACAAAAAACTGAAAAATGAATTTGTTGGCGTTCTGACGGGTAAAGCCTTGAACTGGGGTGGAAGCTTGATGCGACCTGAAGCAACCGGTTATGGAAATGTTTATTTTGCCGAAGAAATGCTGAAAACAAGAGGAAAATCGTTCGAAGGTAAAACTGTAGTTATTTCCGGTTCAGGAAACGTTGCACAATATGCAACAGAAAAAGCTACACAGCTTGGAGGAAAAGTTGTAACACTCTCCGATTCAAGCGGATACATTTATGATCCAAAGGGAATTAATGCTGAAAAATTGGCTTTCGTTCTAGAACTTAAAAACGTTAAGCGGGGAAGAATTAAAGAATATGCAGATAAATATGGCGTTAAATACTTTGACGGTCAAAAACCCTGGGGTGTTAAATGCGATGTTGCTCTTCCTTGCGCTACCCAAAATGAAATTAATGGAGATGCAGCAAAAACACTTGTTGCAAATGGTTGCTTCTGCGTTTCTGAAGGTGCAAACATGCCTTCCACACCGGAAGCTATCGAAGTATTCATCAATGCCAAGATTCTTTACGGACCGGGCAAAGCTGCCAACGCCGGCGGCGTGGCTACTTCCGGACTGGAAATGTCTCAAAACAGTCTGCGTTTGAGCTGGACTGCTAAAGAAGTTGATGAAAGACTGCACAACATCATGATCGCAATTCATAAACAATGCGTCAAATACGGCAAACAAGCCGACGGTTACGTTAACTACGTGAACGGTGCCAACATTGCCGGTTTCATCAAAGTTGCAGATTCAATGATCGACCAAGGAATAGTATAGCAACCAAGCTGATCAATCAAGGTATCGTTTAAGGTCTTTTAGAAATCATAGAAATAGAGCCCTCGAAATTTCGGGGGCTTTTTGATTTTCTGATTCTGAAAGACTGAAGTAAAAAGCATTAGCCACTGATTAACGCCGATGATTTTTCAAATCTTTCTCAACTCGATTCTTCTGATTAGTAAGTTGAGAGTTTTCCAAATTTTCCCTCGAAACGGGGTTTCTAAAAATATCCATTCCCTTTTTCCATTATTTATTCTAACGTTTGCACATAAAGTATAGATTGTGCCACGCTCTTCTTGCTTTTCTTTCAAACTGAGCACTGACACTTTTGTTATACCCTTTATCACCATATTATTTAACTACCACTTCGGGTATTTGCACACAACTATTCTCAACGGCAATAATTATATCATCCTCAATATTAGATGTTCTTTTAAGAATGATATCTAAATAATCAATTCCAATTTTGCGTTTTAAGTCTTTTATATTTTTTATCAATACATCATAAGGCTCTTTGTTTGTTACCTCCGGTAATACAAGTTTTCGCAAAGTGTATGTTGGTAGAGTTTTATATCGTTTTATATCTAATAATAAAGTATCAATAAAAGATATAAGCTTCTGGTCAATTTGTTCTCTCTTTTGTTTTAATAAGGACTTCAAACTATTAATTGCTTTTTGCTCTATTGAGAGAGTTTTACTTCCTGATTTGTATTGAGGTTTGTATGTTTTTACTTTTTCATAAGCCTTCCAGAATTGTTTACTCAAAGGAAGTCTTTTCTCTTCATAAGAACATTTAACAAAATCATATAGCTCTTGAAATGTTTTTTCAGAAACTTCTATCTTCTCTGAATTCATTTGCGCAATTAAAGAAAATAAAGCTATTCCTTTTTTCTTTAAAACAACTGTATTATTTATCTCAAAAGCTTTAGCTGTTTTTGTGCGAGTTGGTAATTCTTCGATTCTCTCAATAACTTCTGGATGTTCTTCCTTTATTTTATTAAACTCGTTTCTTACAAGAGTTACAATGCTTAATTCTTCATCTTTTTCAGGATTAGAATTAATTTTTTTAAAAAGTCCACTTGCTGTTGGTACTTCGTCTGGATTAAATATTTTAGAATCTTCACCGAGTGCATTATGAATTAAAAACATTTTTTGCTCTGCTATTTCACGAATTTTTACCTGACTTGCACCTTGTTCAGTTGGGAAGATATTATTTATATAAAGCTCATCAAAAACTTTTGTGCCGATCCGGTTTATTCGACCAACTCGTTGAATCACTCTCGTCGGATTCCAGGGAATATCATAATTGATTATCAATCCGGCACGATTTAGATTAACGCCTTCCGAAAGTTTATCGCTGGTAACCAAAACATCATAATCATCCTTTTGTTCTACATATTTTGCATTGAAATTAGCATCTAATTCTTTGGCGAAAGTTTTACTGATATTACCATCACAAAACATAACTCTGCCAATAAGTTCTTCTTTAAAATAATCTTTCAAATGACGAACAGTATCAGTGTATTCACTGAATAAAAGGATTTTTCTTTTGGGATTTTGCTCTTTGGCTATAACTTTTTTTACATTTTCTAAAACTGCTTTTCTTTTAGGATCGTTATTAACCAAATCAAGATTATTAATTTCCTCAATTATTTGTGTAAATAAGGCAATATCATTATCTATATCGCTCAAGAATTTATCTTTGAAAACAAATTTGTCTATTTCGTAAATTGTGCTGTGCTTTGGAGATGTTTTATCAAAAGCTTTAATTTTGAATTCTTCGATAGCTTTGGCAATTGCCTTTAATGTAAAATCATCTGCCTTGTCTTCTTCATTGTAAATGGAATCAATTATTTGCCGATCTAAAAAATATTTCCCGGAACTATCAATAAATGATTTTACCATTTTATGTGTTCGCAAAAACCGTTCGATACTTTTTTCAAAAGCACCGAAAGAACTCTCAAAACGTTTGACCAAAAGTCTTCTCATAAAATCGAATAAGTTTTTCTGTTGTTGGAATGTTCTGTTTGTCTCTTCATCTTTTTTCTTTTTAGGTTTATGCTCATATTCAAAAGGTCTGTAAATTGCACCTGAAAAAATCCCATCTTCGCTAAAATAATCTTTGATGATCTTATTGTAAAATTCTGATTGCTCTTTGCTCAATTTATAAAATAACTCTACAGGATCTCTTATCTCCGAAAGATTCTGCACCTCTTTTTTATATTCAAAATCTTCTCGCAAATCTAAACGATTTCTTCTAATAATAATTGGAGTAATAACATTCTTAATATTTTTTGCCATGTGGCTTACATTTTCTTTTACTACGGAAATATCTACAGGTGGCTCTAATCCGAACATTTTAGTATAGAGCTTTTCTGCTTTTTGTCGATTATCAGTTTTGATTGAATTATAATATTTCAGAATAAGAGACAAATTTCTGAACCGATAATTATAGGAATGAAATCTACCTTCCAGATCCGGTTCTATGGTAATACCGGATCTACCCGGAACAATAAATAATTTAAGAAGTGAGAAAATATCTGCCGGTGAATTATTAAAAGGTGTTGCTGTTAATAATATCACCTGCTTTCCTCTGCAAATATCGGTAAGAGCTTCATAAGCTGCTGTATCTTGATTTCGAAAGCGATGAGCTTCATCCACTATTACAACTTCATATCCACGCTTATTTTTACTGAGAGATTCCGCAAGTTCCTCAATTTTTCCGGTGCTTTCAATATCCCAATCATATAATCTGAATTTATTCAAATATTCCCACCAACCGGAATTTTCATTTTGCTCACCGATCAAACCGGGTGGACAAAGTATAATTCCTCTTTTCCCAAGTTGATTGGCAATAAGCGAAGCAATCACAGATTTTCCCAAGCCGACCACATCGGCAATGATAACTCCGTTGTAAGTATCGATAATATTCAAAGCCTGATTAACTGCATCTGATTGATAGGTATACTTTTCAAAATCGGTTTCCTCCAAAATTCGATCAAGAGAGGAATTTATCTTTTTGCATTCTTGTAAATCGATATAGGTTTTCAGGATATAGGCATAGGCTTCATAAGGAGAAATCAAAGAAGATTGAGCTCGGTTTCGGAGGAAATCAATAATAACCTTTTTCCCATTTTCGGCTTCTGTTATCGGAACTGCAGATTTCCATAATTCATCAAAATAATCTGTTGCTTCGGTGAAACCATAATCTCGAATCTCTACATTAAACTCTTCCTGACGGTGCAAACCTGCTTTGGTTAGATTACTGCTTCCGGTGATAAATTGTCCGTTTGTATTGAATAGATCTTTGTACTTTTCATCTAAATGGAAAAGGTAAATTTTTGCGTGATTGGGATTAAGCGTCTTTTTAATTATCAAACGTTCATCTTCCAATAACTTAATAAAAAATTCTACCTGATCATAAAATTCTTCATTGTCCATTTCGGCGTTATTGATGGCATAACCAAGTGATTTCATAAACTTGGTAAAATGCTCTTCATCGCTCAGATCATCTTCCTGGTTCTCCATTTCGATGATACCGGATAAATATTTGTCTACCTGCAAGCCAACCAGAATTTTTAATACAACTTTCTCATTTTCCTGTAATGTTCTGTAGATTTCCTGCCAACCGGAAAAATAGAAGAAACCAACCAAAAATTTCAGTTCATCGCTTGCACTTATCAGCTTTTGTAAGCGACTTTTTAGTGATATGCTTTTATCTGAATTTGTTATAAAATTGTTAGGCATCTTTATTTTCCTTGGTTTCTAAAAGTTTCTTCATCTCACGGTCAAAATCGGATATATACTTTTTATCCTCTGTTTTTCTGTATTTTTCATATTCTGTTTTTGCTTTTTCAATAGCATTTTTGTGGCTGACTTTTCCTGTATTAGTTAAAAGTTTTTTTTCACTTATCCTTAAAAAATCATCGAGTTTTTGTATCCAATCTTGCATTTTCATCAATCTGCCGTTTGTTGCCTGAAGTTCCGCAAAATCAAGATACATTGATACAATTAAGTTCAATTGTTTTAACTCGGGTTCAGTTAAATAATTTTTTGCAATTCCAATATCTCTTGTGGTTATATACTTACCCTTAAAATTTGTAAGACCCAGAAACGGTTTATCGGCATCCGCTCTTTCACTTATCATCTCTGCGGCTGTTTTGCCGTGAAGGGAAAAGTGCATTTTATTTTGAACTGTTGCAAAAAAC